>JACYMF010000028.1 GCA_015272165.1 Cyanobacterium sp. T60_A2020_053 | reverse complement strand
TTAGCCAAATAGTTATTTTTCATAAATTGCTCATTTGTATCAATTATTTTTGATTCGGATGGAAAAAATAGAGTATTTTTAGAGAAAAAAGTCAATTTATGACACTTTTTGTTATGTAGAATAGACTTTAAATCTTTATTTGACAAGAGTTTTGATTTATTCAGCAGACCCTAATTAATTATCAATGACCTAAAGTGTTTGATATTCTAATAGTGCCCAATATCTTGAATCACCGGGAAATTTAGCAAAAACGACCACATCTCCACTAGAAATATTAACATTGCCCGTGTAGAGATTACCATAACGAGTTAAATCACTCCAACGATTAGTCGATTTATCTAAAATTCTCACTTCCGTAGCATTATCTACTCTCAATTTAAAATAATTGGCTTGATTAGGGTATAAATCACCCATAGTGGGAGTTTCTAAATAACCATTATTCTGAGAAAAATGGCGGTAAATAGTCGGAAAAGTTTTCCCTTCTTGATTGGCTGTTACTTCATAGCTTAAAACTAAAGGAAAAGTGTCACCACTATCACTTTTTGGTTTCGCAAAAATTTCCAACTGATAATTTCCCTGTTGAGGGAAAGATGTCATCACATTTAAAAATTCCCCTTGTCTTTGCACTAAAGTGTAGTTATCTGGTAAGTTTTGCCCTGCTGATTTTAACGAGGCGATGGCTTCTACGGTGGAGGGCGCTTTGATGGTAATGTTTACATTACCTCCGGCGTTAATGCTTTTCTGAGTGTGACTAACTAACTCTAAATTATTTTCAAAAAAATTACCTTGTACATTGGGTAATGCGTCGAAGTGCGCCCTTGTGTAAGGATTGGGCAATAATTGCCAGCGCCCGTCTTCCGGAAAATGAGTATAAATGAAGTGTTGCGGATTAGTAGCAAAATAAAAGTTATTAAAACGACGCTCAAAACGATTATCATTAACAATTCCAGCACCCCAAGTAGTATCCACTAAATACCAATTGCCATTAATTTTAACGCCATTCCAAGCATGATTTGCAGTATTATCATCACCCACGACAAAATCAGTTGAACCTTTGGCATAACCCACCACAATCAGCGATTTCAAACCCATATTATTTGCTAATTTTTGATACAAATTCGCATAACCCGAACAAATAGTTTGTCTAGTTACTAAAACATTTTCAGCAGTAACATTAGGATAAATATTTTCATTGGTAAAGCGATTTAAACTGACGACGTCATAAGCAATATTATGGGTAATCCAACGGTAAATAATTCTAGCTTTTTCTTCTTCTGTGGTGGCTAATTGACTTAAAATATCAGCTAATTCCTTGACAGAAGTACCGCTGTATTGTACAGATAAAGCCTTATTATCTATTTCGGCAAATTTATTTTTTTGTAGGGAAGAAATACTACCAGCAGTTATATCTGTTTCATTAATTTTAGTAATAAATTCATCACGAATAATCCTAGTAGAAACAAGACTAATATTAGACAAATTCGGCAAAAATTCTTCAGTAAAATTATTAACTAATTGAGGATTATTACGATAAGTAAAAAATAAAGAACCGCCAATAATTAACCACCAGAATAAACTTGAATTATTGTTAGATTTTCTTTTGGAATAGCGGTTATTTTTGGCTGTTTTATTGTATTTCATGATTTTAAAAGAATTACTTTATGCACTGAAATTAAGCAAATTTTATCTTTTTTTGCAAAGATTATCTTTTTGCCCTTTATAATTAAATTTGGGCAAATTGAGCAGAAATAAAGGGTAGAATATCTCGATTTTGACTATTTTCTTTGCCTTCAGTAAAAACAACTAATAGATATGGTATTTGCCCATGTCTTTCAATGTAAGCGCTATCATGTCTAACGGTAGAAGTCCAACCAGCTTTTGACCATAAACTGTAGTTATTCGGTAAACCAGCGCCCGTAAACCCACTCACTTGATTTTCCTCTTCATTATGCCCCAAATTTTTAGAGCTTACGTCACGATGTAATAAATTCATCATCTTTTGACTAACTGATGATGACACAGCCACACCCCCCACAATACTATGTAGTAGTCTTGCTACGGCATTGGTAGTTAACATATTGCGGTTGGTGTAATTTTCCCCCACAAATATCCTTTCTCTGCCGTAAGGACCATCGCACCAAGTTTTTTGGTTAACATTAATAGTGTTTAACTCTTCCCACCCTAAAGATTGATAGTAGCGGTTGATAATATTTCGTTGATAACTCCATGTTACCATCGGTTCGGCGGATAATTCAGGTCCTGAAGTTGTGCCTGTGAGGGTATCTATGATTAAACTGGTGGCATCATTACTCGACTCGGTAATCATATCGGTGATGGCGCGCTGTAACTCAGGGGAATCTGTGACCATTTTTGTTTCTAACCATTCCCAAATCGCTACTAAATAGAACAATTTTACGATACTAGCAGGATAAATATTTTCTTGCCCTCGATAACTGTAGCCTTTGAGGGGATATTGCCAAAATTCAGCGGGGGAAAGCGCCCCTCCTGTATTTACCATAATTGGTTTTTGGTAAGGAATCCATGTTAAAGCAATTTGATTTTTAGCGAGACTAGGAAATTTTTGCCATGTAGATTCTAAAATTTCTTCTGCTTTTTTAGTTAACAATTCATCCCGTTGAAAAAATACCATAATTTGAATAATAATTAGTTATCAATTATTTGTTATTTTAATCAAAAATACTGATAGTGAGGTGGAGGGCGCTGTTAAATTATCAAAAATATTAATTTCTAAAACTGGCAAAAGGTGTAAAATAACGAAAATTAATAAGTAATCGGCAAAGGAATTTAAACAATGCAAGTATGTGTAATTGGTACAGGTTATGTCGGCTTAGTAACAGGAGTATGTCTAGCGCACATCGGTCATGATGTCATTTGTATTGATAATAATGAAGAAAAAGTAAAACTAATGAAGCAAGGACAATCCCCCATTTATGAACCGGGATTATCCGAATTAATGACCAGTTGTATGGCTTCAGGTCGATTAAATTTTTCTACGGATTTGGGCGCTGGAGTCAATCACGGTGAAGTTTTATTTATTGCTGTAGGTACTCCTCCTTTGCCCACAGGGGAGAGTGACACGCGCTATGTGGAAGCAGTGGCAAAGGGGATCGGGGCAAATTTAAACGGTGGTTACAAAGTCATTGTCAATAAGTCCACAGTGCCTATTGGTTCAGGGGATTGGGTACGAATGATCGTCATGGATGGTTTAAAGGAAAGATTGGGAGTAACGAAAGGGGATGGTTTTACCATGACGGAGGAAGATCATACCGCTTTTGATGTGGTGAGTAATCCTGAATTTCTCCGAGAAGGTAGCGCGGTTTATGATACTTTTAATCCTGATCGCATTGTTTTAGGTAGTAATAGTGATAAAGCTATCGAAATGATGACTAAGTTATATCAACCTCTAGTTAGTCGAGAGTTTTCTGAGAATAAATCTTCACTCCCTGTGCCAATTGTGGTAACGGATTTAAACTCCGCCGAGATGATTAAATATGCTGCCAATGCCTTTTTAGCCACCAAAATCAGTTTTATTAACGAAGTTGCTAATATTTGCGATAGGGTGGGCGCTGATGTGACTCAAGTAGCTAAGGGTATTGGTTTAGATTCTCGCATTGGTAGTAAATTTTTACAAGCTGGTATCGGTTGGGGGGGTTCATGTTTCCCGAAAGATGTTTCTGCTTTAATTCATACTGCTAGTGATTACGGCTATACTACTGAGTTATTGAACGCTGCTGTTAATGTCAATAAACGTCAAAGAGTCATGGCGATTGAGAAGTTACAGCAGGAGTTAAAAATCCTCAAGGGTAAAGTGATTGGTTTATTAGGGCTTACTTTTAAACCTGATACGGATGATATGCGGGATGCTCCGGCGTTGAATATTATTGAGGAGTTAAACCGTTTGGGGGCGAAGGTAAAGGCTTATGATCCGATAGTGTCTCAAACTGGTATTAGTCATGGGCTTTCTGGAGTCGTCATCGAAAGTAATGCGGAAATGTTGGCTGATGGTTGTGATGCTTTGGTTTTAGTGACTGATTGGCAGGAGTTTCAGCGTTTAGATTTACGAAAATTGGCTACTAAGATGAAAAATCCTCTCATGATTGATGGTCGTAATTTCCTTGATAAAGAAACGGTGAAGGGCGCTGGTTTTCGTTATGTTGGTGTCGGTAGGTAGATTTAACAAGGGGTTTTAGCCCCTTACCCATGATCTAATCAGTTATTTTTGATGGAGATTTACTATTAAGATTGATGATTTCAATATATTCTTTAGTGATGTTTTCGATAGAAAACTGTTGTAGCCATGAAAGATCAAATGTTTTATTATTTCCCTCCAATTCCAATACCCGAATAATAGTATTAGCCATTGCCTGATAATGTCCAACAGGGACAATTTCTCCGTACTTTCCATTAGCTAATACCTCTAATACACCCCCTTTGGCGTTAGTGGAAACAATGGGGATATTACAAGTCATGGCTTCTATGAGGACATTTGATAAGCCTTCTCTAGTGGAAGAGAGTACAAATACAGATGCTTTAGACATATAAGCATAAGGATTAATCACAAAACCGGGCATCAATACTTGATTTTCCAATCCCAATTCTTTAACTAAATTCTCTAAATTTTTTCTTTCTATACCTTCTCCCAGAATCATCAATCTAACATCTTTAGATTTTCTTACTAATGCAATGGAGCGAATTAAAGTCGCAAAGTCTTTTTCTTTCGCTAATCTTCCAACCCCTAAAATAACCGGTGGTTCACCTTCTTTAAACCAAGGATGATCCATTAATTCTTCTGATTTTTCTCTTATTTTTTCATTAAAAATAGGATTATAAATTGTTTTAATTTGACCTTTTTTGAAATGAAATACTTGTTCTAGCTCTGTTGCTAGAGATCGAGAAACAGCTATTACATTATCAGCAAAAGGATAAAAGTAAGTCACTAAAAAGGGTAATGCTTTATTAAGTATCGGTTGTTTTTTAATATTGCTTGGTGATGAGTTTTTCAAGTTTATGAGTAAATGATCATGTTCGATGATTATAATCTTTGTACTTCTATTTCCTAAAATTTTTGCAAAAATAACTAAGACATTATATAACCAAATATTAGCAAATAAAATATCAGGCTTTTGTTCCCTTAGATAATTAGAAATAGATATAATTAATTGAAAAGGATTTCGCAAATTACTACCAGATATAGGCATTGTCAGGTCAATAATTCTGACATCCTTCGAGATTTCTGATAAATACGGACTTTCTCCTATATCTAAAATGACTAAATCAATCAAAAAATCATATTTAATTAGTGAATTAATTAAATTAATTATCACCAGACTAATGCCACTAGATTTTAAATGACGCACTAAAAAACTAATACGTTGGGGATGTTTCATATTAATGATGAGAATGATCACATCGTAATCTTAAATCATTTTTAACCATTCATCTATTACTAAAAAAAATAATAAAAATGTACTTAAAAGAGTTCAATTTGTATCGTAATAGATAAAATAAAGTGAAACCTTTGATTTTTCAATGTTCATAGTGTGGGCAATTGTCTATTCATCATTTCCTAGTTTTAGTAATTAACTTAAATCTAAATTTATTGCTTACAATAGTTTTGCCAATGTGATGAAAAGCTGATATGATAAGCATTTTAAGACAAACTTTAGAATCCTTTCTTAAAATCAGGAGTATATTAAAGATATGAGAAATGCTCAAGCTGTAAAAACGTTTGCTAAAAATCCTTTTGTTGAAGAACGCCGTTTCTTGTTTGAAGTGTCGGGAATTGTCCAAAATGGTGACAATAATCAACAATATCCGATTCGTTCTAGTGGGAACACCTTTATTGCTGTACCTTACGCTCGTATGAATCAAGAAATGAATCGTATTAACCGTTTAGGCGGAAAAATCATGAACATTTCCCCCATCGGTATTGTAGCGCCCGTCACCCCTCAAGCAGTAGCAACGGCAGAAGCATAAGGAGTCAATTTTTAGCAATAATGAAAAAATATAATACAGTTAAGACATTTGCAACCAATCCTGCCATTGAGGAACGCCGTTTTCTCTTTGAAGTGGTAGGCATTGCCAATCAAACTAGCAATAATTTAGACTATCCGATTCGTCAGAGTGGCAGTAGTTTCATCGCTGTGCCTTACTCTCGCATGAATCAAGAAATGGCGAGGATTAATCGCTTGGGTGGTAAAATTGTCAATATTACTCCCATAGGCATTAATACACCTGTTCCAGCTAACGGTCTAAGTTCTAGTTCTAACCAAACCACGAACCATCAACCCATGACTCAAGCACAAGAAAAACAAGAGGTCAAAGTACCTGTTAACATCTATCGCCCTAAAAATCCATTTGTGGGCAAATGTATTGAAAACTATGAATTAGTCGCCGAGGGTGGCAGTGGCACTGTACGTCATTTGACTTTCGATCTCTCTGGTGGTGATCTTCACTACCTCGAAGGGCAAAGTATCGGTATCATTCCCCCCGGAGAAGATGACAAGGGTAAACCCCATAAATTACGTCTTTATTCCATCGCTTCTACTCGTCACGGTGACAAGTTAGACGATAAAACCGTTTCTCTCTGTGTGCGTAAATTAGAATACAAAAACGAAGCTGGTGAAATGGTGGAAGGTGTTTGTTCTTCCTATCTTACTTCCTTGGCGGAGGGCGCTGATGTATCTATCACTGGTCCTGTGGGTAAAGAAATGTTACTCCCTGACGATGAAGATGCTACCATCATTATGTTGGCAACGGGTACTGGTATTGCACCTTTCCGCGCTTTCTTATGGCGTATGTTTAAGGAGCAAGAAATGAACCCTGATTATCAATTTAAAGGGTTAGCATGGTTAGTTTTCGGTATTCCCTACACTCAAAATATTCTTTATAAAGAAGAATTAGAGAGAATGGTGGAACAATATCCCGATAATTTCCGTTTAACTTATGCTATCAGTCGTGAACAGCAAACTGCTGACGGTGGTAAAGTATATGTGCAAAGTCGAGTTAGTGAATATGCTGACGAACTTTTTGAGTTGATCCAAAAACCTAACACCCATGTTTATATGTGTGGTTTAAAAGGTATGGAGCCTCCTATTTCTGAAACTTTCACCGCTGAAGCAGAAAAAAGAGGTTTGAATTGGGATACTATGCGCAAACAAATGAAAAAAGAAGAGCGCTGGCACGTTGAAGTATATTAATTAGGTGTTGCTGAAAAAGTGCAATGGTAAGGTTTCAGGCTTCAGGTTGCTGGTTTCAGGTGTAATTTTCAAACCTAATACCTAACACCCGATACCCAACACTTTTACAGCTATGCTTGAAACCTTTGTTTTAAGAGGGTTTTGATTTATTCAGCAAACCTTAATTAGATATTTGTTTCAGCGTCATGAATTGTGTAGGGTGGGCATTGCTCACCCTATAATTTTTTTAATAGTCTAATTTAGTCTTGGTAACGGGCGCAGGTTGTGGCAAAATATAGCTAAGATTATTGAAATTGCTATCAAAATTATGTTAATTAAAGCTACTACTAGACATATTAGAATTTACAGCGCTGAGATAAAAGGTAATGAGTTAATACCTTCTAACAATGTTCTTACCCTTGATGTTGATCCTGATAATGAGTTTAATTGGGATGAAGTGGCATTACAAAAAATTTATCGTAAATTCGATGATTTAGTAGAAAGCTATGATGGTGAGGATTTGACTGATTATAATTTAAGTCGTATTGGTTCTGATTTAGAACGTTTAATTCGTAGTTTGCTTAATCAAGGGGAAATTAGCTATAACCTTAATGCTAGGGTTTTAAATTATAGTATGGGATTACCTCGTCTTGATCGTCCTGAATCTGATGGTAAATATCAGTTAAGCTAATTTGCATTAAATCTCTCCAATAATAGCTATTTTAAGGGCTGAAGCCCTGTCGGGTTGAATAATATTCAACCCCTACGAGCCAATAAAAAATAATTTTTGCTTAAACGTTTGATTCATAAGGCAAGGGGTTTAAACCTCTTGCTAACAAAAATGGCAGGTTAAATGCTTCTTACTTTAAATTCAACTCCTAATTAAATATTTGGCTTTCATCTATGAATGAATCAAGGCTCAAAATCTCCCTCAGCAGTCTTGGGGTAGTCATTGTAACAGTATTATCTTTAATTCTTCTGTGGCATTTGCGTAGTCTTCTTGTCACTCTCATGATTGCGGTAGTTTTGGCTGCGACTCTTTCCCCTATTGTCGATACGATGGAAAAATTTGTGCCTCGTTGGTTGGCGGTGATTGTAGCTTACTTGGGCATTATTGCTGTGGTGACGGGCGCTAGTTTGATTATTGGACCTACTGTTTTTACTCAAATTCAGCGTTTGTTACAAAAATTTCCCCTGTATTTGGATATTTTGTCTAATTTAACTGAGGATTTAATTTTGCGAATCGGTATTACTGAGCCAAGAGCTCTTAATCTAATTGACCAACTTTTGGATTTACAGGCTTTAACATCTTGGGCGGTGCGATCAAGTCAAAAATTGCTAGTAAGCTCTCTAGGGTTGACTAAAGGCCTTGTGGGAGCGGTTTTAAATCTTATCCTTTCCGTACTTTTATCGGGGTATTTACTTGCCGGTTCTCAAAAGTTAATTAAAGGTTTTATTGCTTTATTTCCTAGTCCTTGGGATGCACGTTTAGAAGCTCAATTTCCCCCTGTCACCGACCGTATGGGGCGCTATATTCAAGGCAGAATTTTAGTATCGTTTTTATTAGGGGTGGCTATTACTATTGGTTTAAAGTGGGTGGGAATTACAGAGTTTGCTCTTGGCTTGGGTGTTATTGCTGGTTTTACTAATTTAATTCCCTTTTTTGGTCCTGTTTTAGGTTCGATTCCTGCTTTAATCGTTGCTATTGCTCAGGGCGGTTGGGTTTTTCTTTGGGTATTTTTGTTATTTGTGATTATTCAAAATGTAGAAACTTATGTACTAGACCCACTTTTGGTGGGTTCGAGTGTGAAGGTTGAGCCTCTTTATCAGCTTTTGGCGGTTTTGGGTGGTGTACAGGTTTTAGGTATTCTCGGCGCTATTATTGTACCGCCTTGGGTGGCGGGCGCTGGGGTAGTTCTTGAAAATCTTTATCTACAACCTAAGTTGGCAAAAAGTAACGGTTTAGTGGTTGAAACTTGTTCTAAAAATTAAAAAAAGTTACTTTTTCCTTCAAACAATGATGATTTTTGATTGAGTACGATAAGACTGTCATATATGTAGTTTTTGGGGGTGGCAAAATGAAAACGAAACTATGGCTTTTCAGTAAGTTATTAAAATTTCAATTAGAGCAAGGCATTACTTTAACGGAATTATTGGTGGCTTTAGTTATTAGTGGTTTAGTTTTGGTGGGCGCTACTAATGGTTTTATTAATATTCTTCGTGCCAACAGTGGTGTAGAATCTAAATCTGATCGTGTTAATGGGATGTCACGGGCGCTGATCAGTATTCAAGAGGATGTGAAGGGTGCTGTGGCTGTTACTCGCAAAAATGCTACATCTGGAGGCGATTGCAACTCATCTGCGGTTAACTCTGCTCAATGTTTGACCATTTATTCCCCCATTACCAACAATCTTGATGCTAGTGATGCAGTAATTGCTAGTTGCGACACTCCCGATACCGTAATTTACTATGGGTATCAAGATATTAGCAGTCCATCTTCTAGTTCAGTTTGGCTAAAGCCCGGTATTTTGAGAAGACGGGTGATGACTAAAAATAGAAGTGGTGATACTTGTACTTATACTGCTGGAAACTGGACTACTGTGGCGGATGGTTTGATTAGTCTTAATGAACCTAATCCCAATCCAACTTGTCCTCCTCAATCTGTTGGCTTAACCACTGGAACACCTGCTATATTTGGAGCTAATGCTAGTAATTTGGGGGGATTTCGTTTTTGTTTAAGGGCAGATGATCCTAGTCCTAATAATACAGCCGATCTTAGTGCGGATAATCGTTTAGTGAGAGTGTTTTTATATGGTCATGTGATTGATAGTGATTTACCCATTAATGTTGATACTGTCACCTTTGCTAGAAGTGAAAGATAGTTTATTTTTCCACATAAAACCAATCATAATAAGTAAATATCGGTAAAATAATTTGTCGGTTTTCATGTTACGGTGGAGGGCGCTGGTTTAGATTTGGGAGTTATTTCTTAACCAGTTTTCTAAATCGGTGATACCTTGAAAATCTAATAATGCCTCTCCTAAAGACTCTAATTGAGGAATAGAGAGACAGCGCACTCTCCCTTCAATGTGAGAGGGCAAAGTACCGCAACGGCGATTTAACAAGCGAATAACTAGATTAGCTTCTGCTACTTGGGTAGCTTCAAAACGCCCGATTTGTATTCCTTCTGTTAATCCCTCAGTGCGCCCTTCACTGTGTCCAATTTCCCATACTTGCTGATAAAATTTAGTTTGGGTGATGTCGGCTTCTCTCAAATTCATCATTTTTTGTATCTCCTCTATACTTAATTTTGGGAATTTATTTACCAGTATAGCTTCTACTAAATCTAGTTTTACTTTAAATTCTTGTTCATTTCTGGCACTGGCTAAGATTTTATTGGCTTCTTCTACTGCTTCTTTTTTTGGAATAATAATTAGCTTTAATAATGCTACATTAGGGCTTAAATTGTCTTGTGTTAATAAGTCTGATAAAAATATTCTTTGGACTCTTTTATCTAACAAATCTTGATAAGGTTTTTCGTTGCCTAAATTCTGTTTACGGTTATGTAAAATTAGCAATCCTCGCCAGTCTTTAGTAATTTTATATTGATGCAGATAGACAAAGATACCACCAAAATAGCGCCCGTAAAACTCAGCGTCATTCTGCATTTGTGCTTCTAAAAACACAAGGGGAAAATTATCGTCATCAACTAATGGTGTTAATAATCCATCGAGGCGAAATTCTTTTTCTTTCACCACAGGGGCATTATAATCAAATTGACAATCTTCGGGTATTTCGGGGATTAATTCTGAGATTAATGATTGTTCAGTTAAAAAGATGCGATAAAATAATTTGTCTGTTTTCATTTTACGGTGGAGGGCGCTGGATTTTAATTTTCAGAGTTATTTTTCAACCAGTTTTCCAAATCGGTAATACCTCGAAAATCGAGTAACATTTCCCCTAAAGATTCTAATTGAGGGATAGAGAGACAGCGCACTTCCCCTTCCATTTGAGAGGGTAAACTACCGCAACGGCGATTTAATTGACGGATAACCATATTTGCTTCTGCTTCTTGGGTAGCTTCAATGCGCCCGATTTCTATTCCTTCTGTTAATCCTTCCGTGCGCCCTTCGGTGCGCCCTTCTTGATGTCCAATTTCCCATACTTGCTGATAAAATTTAGTTTGGGTGATGTCGGCTTCTCTCAAATTCATCATTTTTTGTATCTCCTCTATACTTAATTTTGGGAATTTATTTACCAGTATAGCTTCTACTAAATCTAGTTTTACTTTAAATTCTTGTTCATTTCTGGCACTGGCTAAGATTTTATTGGCTTCTTCTACTGCTTCTTTTTTTGGAATAATAATTAGCTTTAATAATGCTACATTAGGGCTTAAATTGTCTTGTGTTAATAAGTCTGATAAAAATATTCTTTGGACTCTTTTATCTAACAAATCTTGATAAGGTTTTTCGTTGCCTAAATTCTGTTTACGGTTATGTAAAATTAGCAATCCTCGCCAGTCTTTAGTAATTTTATATTGATGCAGATAGACAAAGATACCACCAAAATAGCGCCCGTAAAACTCAGCGTCATTCTGCATTTGTGCTTCTAAAAACACAAGGGGAAAATTATCGTCATCAACTAATGGTGTTAATAATCCATCGAGGCGAAATTCTTTTTCTTTCACCACAGGGGCATTATAATCAAATTGACAATCTTCAGGTATTTCGGGGATTAATTCCCTGATTAATGATTGTTGAGTGAGAAAAATTCGGTAAAATAATTTATCGGTTTTCATGTTACGGATGAGAAAAAGTACAATAGATAGCGCAACATTACCTCTTGCTTAAACTATGCGCCTTTCCAAAATTATCACTATTGTTATTGGTTTAAGTATCATTTTTGGCTTAATGCTATGGTTAATCAGCGCCCTCAGCCGTTTATATAGTGAAATTGCTTGGACTAGCCCTTTTTTAGCTAATTTCCTCGTTTTTGTGTTAATCGTCTTATTAATGTGCTTTATCGGTATATTTGTTTATTATTTTTTCCTTACTCCCCAAAAAAGTACCAGAAAAGGCAGTAAAAGAAAAAATTTACCAGCATTACCAGCCGAGAAAAACGAAATCGCTTCCCAAACTATTAAAGCAGTAAAAAAACAAGTTGCCCAAATTCAAGACGAAGTAACTCAACAGGCATTATTGGCAAAATCCCAAGAAATTGAAGCGAATTTCAGCACAGGAAGATTAAAATTAGCAGTTTTTGGCACGGGTAGCGCAGGAAAAACCTCCCTAGTTAATGCTTTGATGGGAGAAATTGTCGGGGAAATTAAACCCAGCATCGGCACAACCACCGAAGGGGTGACTTATACTCTACAATTACCCAATGTTAACCGAGAAATTTTGATTACTGATACTCCCGGCATTCTGGAAATGGGCGCACCCGGCGAAATTCGAGAGCAATTAGCGCGACAATTAGCAACAGAAGCAGATTTATTACTATTTGTTTGTGATAACGATTTGCGCGCCTCGGAGTTTAAGCCATTGGAGGCGTTGGCAACTATTGGCAAAAGATCGATTTTAGTTTTTAATAAAATTGATTTATATTCAGAAGAAGAGCAAGAGGAAATTATCACTAACTTACAGCAACGGGTAAAAGTTTTTATGGCTAGTGGGGATGTCATCAAAGCCTGTGCAAATCCTCAGCCTGTGCAGTTTTCTGCCGAAGAAACTATCCAACCTGACATAGAAATTACGGCAGTTATTAAACGTTTAGCGGTGATTTGTCGTGCCGAAGGAGATAATTTATTGGCTGATAATATTTTGTTGCAATCCCAACGGTTAGGAGACGAAGCGCGCAAGTTAATTGCCCAACAGCGCACGAGGGAAGCGGATAAAATCATCTCTCGTTACCAGTGGATAGGCGCTGGGGTGGTAGCTTGTACCCCTGTACCTGTGGTGGATATGTTGGCGGCGGCGGCGGTTAATGCGCAAATGGTGGTAGAAATTGGGCAGGTTTATGGTTGTGAGTTAAATAGTGATCGGGGTCGTGATTTGGCGGTATCTTTAGGTAAAACCCTTGTTAGTTTGGGTGTGGTGAAGGGCGCTGTAGAGTTGGTGGCAAGGGCGCTACAATTAACCCTCGCTACCTATGTGGTGGGTAAGGCTATTCAAGGGGTAAGTGCGGCTTATCTTACTCGTATCGCTGGAAAGAGTTTTATTGAGTATTTTAGCCAAGATCAAGATTGGGGTGATGGTGGTATTACGGAAGTAGTACAAAGACAATTTAAGTTGAGTCGCAAGGATGAGTTTGTCAAGGCGTTTGTGCAGGATGCCATAGCGAGGGTTATTGAGCCTATTAAGGATACTTTTGAGGATAATTTTGTGGAGGAAGAAAAAAGTAACTCTGGTTATTTTGATGACGGTTGGGGAAGTGAGAGGGAGGGCGCTGAGTGGTGATCGGAAGCAGAGGAGGAAAGGGAAGCAGAGGAGGAAAGGGAAGCAGAGGAGGAAAGGAAAGCAGAGGAGGATTATAATTCATAATTCATAATTCATTAACCCTTTGCCCTTTTCACTTTGCCCTTTTGAGCAATTATCCATTATCAATTGTCCAGTATCAATTGTCATGTTTCACGGTAAACTGTAATTTGATCAAAATAATTGGCATAAATAGGGTGAAAAGCGAGAAAAAACGCTCTTTAAGTAGTATCGCTGGAATTGTTGGTATTGCAACCCTCATCAGTAAGGTGGTGGGTTTAGTGCGAGAGCAAATAGTGGCGGCTGCTTTCGGGGTGGGCGCTGTTGCTAATGCCTATGCCTACGCCTATGTTATTCCCGGTTTTCTGCTTATCCTGCTAGGGGGAATTAATGGACCTTTTCACAGCGCCCTTGTCAGTGTTTTGGCAAAACGAGAACAAAAAGATTCAGCGCCCCTCATCGAAACTGTAACTACTCTGGTGACAACTGTATTATTAATTGTTACCATTATCTTAATTATTTATGCTAGTGCGTTTATCGATTTACTAGCACCCGGTTTAGATGCACAGGTGAGAGATATTGCTATCCTTCAATTTAGGGTAATGGCGCCCCTCGCCATTTTTGCAGGATTGGTGGGTATTGGTTTTGGTAGTCTTAACGCTTCTGATCAATATTGGCTACCCAGTTTAAGCCCTCTTTTCTCCAGTTTAACCATTATTCTCGGTGTTGGGGGCTTATATTGGTACTTGGGGAATAGTATTAATGAGCCAGAATACTTGCAATTAGGAGGTTTTATCCTCGCTATCACTACTCTAGCTGGGGGAGTTTGGCAATGGTTAGCACAACAAATCAGTCAAGTGAAATCGGGCATTAGTGGTTTTCGACTGCGGTTTGATTGGGGTAGAGAAGGGGTTAACGACATTATGAAGGTGATGATTCCTGCTACTTTGTCATCGGGAATGTTACATATTAATGTTTATACTGACTTATTTTTTGCTTCCTATTTGGAAAATGCGGCTGCCGCCATGCGTTACGCCAATTTCATTGTTTTAACTCCCGTGGGGATTATTTCTAATGTTATTTTAGTACCGTTTTTGCCAATTTTTTCTCGTTTAACAGCGCCCGAAAATTGGCTAGAATTGAAAGATAAAATTAGACAAGGTTTGGTTTTATCCGCCTTGACAATGTTACCTTTTACTGCTATTTTTTGTGCTTTATCTGAACCGATTGTTAAAATTATTTATCAAAGGGGTGTTTTTCAAAGTGACGCATCGGCAATCGTTTCTCCGGTTTTAGTTGCCTATGGTTTAGGAATGTTTTTCTATTTAGCTAGGGATGTTTTGGTGAGAGTTTTTTATGCTTTAGGAGATGGTCAAACTCCTTTTAAAATTAGTATTTTAAATATTTTTCTCAATGCTGTTTTAGATTATTTTTTAGTAAAATATTTTGCTATTCAAGGTTTAGTTTTTGCTACTATTGGCGTTAATATTTTCTCCATTATAATTATGATTTATGTACTTAATTTACGCCTTAATGGTTTACCTCTTTTACAGTGGACAAAAATTTTTGTTAGTTTGACGGGCGCTAGTATCATCGCTGCTTTTTCTGCTTGGGGTATCAATCAATTAACTTTATCATTATGGGGAAATGCTAATTTTATCTTGCAATTACTCAATCTCGTTTTTGCTAGTGGAGGGGCGCTGGTTATTTTTCTTTTATTCGGTAAGTTGTTAAATTTACCTGAAATAGAAATACTATCTTCTCGCATTTTAAGTAAGATAAAGAGATAACTAAAATAGTTTTGCTTGTAGCGTGGGCATTACCCACCAGATTCAAATTATCAAAAAATAAGGTTTTTTTAACTCATATATATATTAAAATATGAATATTTTTCTCGATAATCTAAGCTAGTTTTAAACTTGTTTTTGCCTTTTGCTCTTTTGATCTTTCTTTTTCGTTTATTATAAGATCATCAATAATCATTAAAAAACTTAATAATGCGCATTCTTATTTACTCTTATAATTATCATCCAGAACCTATAGGTATAGCTCCTTTAATGACAGAATTAGCGGAAGGTTTAGCTACAAAAGGACATGATGTGAGAGTATTGACAGCAATGCCTTGGTATCCAGAAAGTAAAATTTATCCCGAATATCAAGGTAAAATTTATTATCAAGAAACCATCAATAATGTAAAAATTTATCGCTCTTTTGTCTGGGTAACACCCAAGCGTAATTTTCTTAATCGGGCGCTGTTTGAAATTAGTTTTTCTTTCCTCAGTTTTTGGCAGGGTTTAAAATTTTGGTCTCCTGATCTAATCTTACTAACAATACCCGGTTTGCCTGTGATTATTCCCGCTTTTTTACTAAGTAAAATATACCAAGCGCCCCTCATCGTTAACTTACAGGATATACTTCCCGAAGCAGCCGTGCAAGTCGGTTTATTAAGTAATAAAAAATTAATTAAAGTTTTTGAATTTTTAGAAAAATTCTCTTATCGAGTAGCTGATAAAATTACAGTTATTGCTGATGGCTTTACTGATAATTTACTAAAAAAACAAGTTAATACTCAAAAAATTACCAAAATATCTAATTGGGTTAATATAGATTTTATTCAACCAGTAAAAAAAGCTAATAGTTATTTCATTCAAGAAAATAATTTGCAAGGAAAATTCATTGTTTTATATTCTGGTAATATTGCTTTAACTCAACCAGTAGAAATTTTAATCAGTGTAGCTAGTAAATTAAAACATTTAGATGATTTAGTAATTGTCATTGTGGGTAAAGAAGATGCTCTAATCAAATTAGAACAAAAAAGACAACAATTAAACTGCGAAAATGTCTTACTAAAATCATTTCAACCAAGAGAAAAATTACCGCAAATGTTGGGAGCGATTGATATTGGCATGGTAGTTCAAAAAAGTAACGTTATCGATTTTAATTTACCGTCAAAAATACCTGTTTTATTAGCTAGTGGTTGTACTATTATTGGCTCAGTACCTGCCACAGGTACTGCAGCTAAAGCAATTCAAGAAAGTGGTGGAGGGGTTATTGTGCCTCCAGAAGACCCCAGCGCCCTTGCCCGTCAAATTGAATATTTTTACTATAATCGAGAAGAGTTATTATTAATGGGAAAAAAGGGTAGAGAATATGCTGAAAATAATTATTCTTTTCAAACTGCTTTACAAAAATATCATGATTTATTGACTCATTTTGGACTTAATTAGAGTATTTTGAAACAGTTAGTTTCCCACCGTGTAATTAGTTATAAATAGATTCTATCTTCGCAATTTCCCCACCGTGTAATGAATTACACGGAACCAACAGCCCAATCGTTCAATAAATTGAACTAAGATACTCATATTACTAATTTGTAAGTGATCGCGCAGCGGCAGCCTTCGGCTGATCAAGTGGACTTGATATAATTGATTTATCATACTAATAAGAGAGCCATTATTTTCTATTTTTATATATTTCATCAGTAATTTAGCACTGCTATAATTTACTAGCAACAAAAAATTAACCCAAACTTAATGAGAATTTAATCTTTTCATAATCAGCGCCCTTCACCCCATGCTGATATGAAGAAAAAAGATAAAATAATCTGGGGAAAAAAGCGATTAATGTTTACAATTTGACTAAGTATGTTTTACTAATGCAGAAAACTTATTTAATAATTTATTGTTGCAATAATTAATCATGGTCTATACTTTAGGATCGGTGGATGAATTTTTAGCCACTGTCGCCCCTTTTAATCAATTATCAAGCACAACTATTCAAGAGATAGCCCAGTATATCAGCCCCCTAAAATACGAAATGGGGCAAATTATGCTGGTAAAAGACAAAATTCCCCCGTATATTTGTATTATATATGAAGGACAAGCACGATATATCGGTTATGATCCGCGCAGTGGCTCTCCTTCTAGTTTAAAATTACTTAGTAGTGGCGATGTTATCGGTTGGGAAAGTTTAATCAGGGGTTTTGCCTGTGAAACCGCCATCGCTTCCAGTAACTTGGTGGCTTTAACCATCGAAAGAGATACTTTTTTTCAGTTATTAAAAGATAACCCCGCCATGGAGGCATATTATCAACAGCAACCCGGTTTGATGGAAGTTTTTACCACCATCGGTTATCAATTAAGCCTACAAGCAACGGGAGAAGGCAATCTCAAAGAATTGGCGTTGGAAAAATTAACCACTGCGCAAGTATGCCATCTCAAAGCAGGAAAAATTAATAATCTTCCTAATCTCAATGATGGTAAACAATGGTATTTGAGTAGTGGTGACATAGAAGGAAGGGAGACGGGCGCTAAAATAGTAGATGGTGAAAAAATTAGCGCCCTCACCGATATTCGTTTAATTGCTTTAAATATCCCCAATCTGCGCCCTTCACCGCAATCAAATAGTACAGATGATCCTTGGACAGCAGAAGAAACCATTAAAACCGCTACAGCAGAAGTATTAATCGACAATGATAATATACCCATTGCTGATAGCAAAATATTACAAGAGCAACCGAAAACCTTATCAAAAGCATCAAAAATTCCTTTAAAAAATTATCCTTTTTTTAGTGGTAAAAATGAAGCCGAAATCGGCATCGCTTGTATGCGAATGTTAAGTAAATATTTTAACATTCCTTTTCGTAAAGATATTTTAGAACGTATCATTAATGAACAAGTAGAAAAACAAGGAAGATTATCCCTAGAAATTTGTGGAGCAATTACCGAATTATTAGGATTAAACAGTCAATTAACTGAAGTGCCGGCGGGCGCTTTTAGTCGCTTAACAGCGCCCTTCCTCGTTAAACTAGAGGATTCCTTAGTAGTAATTTACGCTATCGATGATAAAACCGTAGTAGTTGCTGATCCGAGTTTAGGAAGAATTAAAGAATATCAAACCCTAGCATTTTTAGAAAGATGGGGACAAAAAGGCAAAGTTTTATTACTGAAAAAAACCAAAGAAACCGCCCAAGAAAAATTTGGTTTAAGCTGGTTTATTCCTTCCTTAATTAAATATAAATGGATGCTAGTGGAAGTTTTTGTTGCTTCCTTTTTTGTGCAACTATTTGCCCTAGCAAATCCCTTAATGATTCAGGTCATTATCGATAAAGTAATCGCTCAAAATAGCCCCGATACTTTGCAAGTTTTAGGAATTTTTCTGGTAGTTTTAGCGGTATTTGAAGCGCTTTTAAGCACTTTGCGCACCTATTCTTTTGTGGATACCACTAACCGCATTGACATGGCGCTGGGTTCAGAAATTATTGACCATCTTTTAAGGCTACCCCTGCGGTACTTTGAAAAGCGCCCTGTGGGAGAGATTTCGACCCGTATCAACGAGTTAGAGAACATTAGGTCATTTTTGACGGGAACAGCGTTAACGGTGGTGCTAGACGCTATTTTCTCGGTGATTTACATTGCCGTAATGTTCATTTATAGCCCGTTATTAACCTTTGTTACCATCGGTGTTATCCCCATTTTTGTCGCCTTAACCCTAATTTTTTCGCCCCTCATTCGCCGTCAGTTGCGCGATAAAGCTGAGAGAAACGCCGATACTCAATCCCATTTAGTGGAAATTATGAACGGTATTCAAACGGTGAAGGCGCAGAATATCGAGTTAAAATCCCGTTGGGAATGGCAGGAAAGATATGCTAATTATGTTGGTACAGGTTTTCGTACGGTAATTACTCAAACATTAGCAGGTTCAGCGAGTAATTTTCTGAATAAATTATCTCAGTTGTTAATCTTGTGGGTGGGCGCTTCGTTGGTGTTACAACAAGAGTTAACGTTAGGGCAGTTAATCGCTTTCCGTATCATTGCTGGATATGTAACCTCACCAATTTTGAGACTGGCTCAATTATGGCAAAATTTCCAACAAACGGCGCTATCATTGGAACGTTTAGCGGATATTGTCGATCATCCAGAGGAAGGGGAGGAAGACCGTAATAATATTCCCATGCCTCTAATTAGCGGTAAACTGAAGTATGAAAATGTTTGTTTTCGCTTTAAACCTAATACACCTTTACAGTTAAATAACGTTAATATTGAGATTCCTGCGGGTACTTTTGTGGGTATTGTGGGGGAGAGTGGCGCTGGTAAAAGTACCTTTACTAAGCTGGTTTCGCGCCTGTATGAGCCTGAATCGGGGCGTATTTTGATTGATGATTATGATGTTAACCGTGTGGAATTATACTCCCTGCGCCGTCAAATTGGGGTTGTACCGCAAGAAAGTTTGTTGTTTGATGGATCGGTTTTGAGTAATATTGCTTTAACTAATCCTGATGCTACCACTGATGAAATTATCGAGGCGGCTAAAGTGGCAGTAGCGCACGATTTCGTCATGGGTTTATCTAGTGGTTATAATACCAGAGTTGGGGAGAGGGGCGCTGGGCTTTCTGGGGGGCAACGGCAAAGAATTGCCATCGCGCGGACGATTTTACAAAATCCTCGCATGTTGGTGCTAGATGAGGCGACAAGCGCCCTTGACTACAACACGGAAGCGCAGGTATGTCAAAATTTAATTAGTGCTTTTGATGATCGCACGGTATTATTTATTACCCATCGTCTCGGTACGATTCAAAATGCTGATATGATCGTGGTGATGGATCAAGGTTCCATTGTGGAAGTTGGTACACACGAGGAGTTAATGAGGTTAGAAGGGCGCTATTTCTATCTTTATCAACAGCAAAAAAGGACTATTAGTTAATACCCTCACCCCCTCTCCCACAGGAGATGTCACCCTCACCCCCAACCCCTCTCCCACAGGAGAGGGGAGAAAAGGTGGAGGGATTTTTTGGTGGGGTGGAGGGCGCTGGGTTTTATCAATAATTAAAAAGTTCAGTTTGTTGAACAAAAAATTCTAAAGTATAATTTTTACTCTAATCTATTGATCTTTTTGAGACATTTTATATATACCAAAAGCGGCTAATCCGCCTAGGGCGATGGGCGCTAGTGCCGCACCAGCAACAATAGCAACAATTCCACCCATTGTACCGCCTATGACACCACCGACAACCGCTCCAGCTGTTGTGCCAACTTGTCCAGCAATTCTGCCATTTTTTCTGGCATCTCGTTCACTTTGAGATAAACTCGTATCATCTTTCAAGGTTTTTTCTATTACCCAATCTGTAGCAAATCCTGTGGCAATACCTGCTACACCAACTGCACCCCCGGCTATTCTACCCGTAGTTGTAGCGATTTTAGGTGCTTGTTTTAAGCCTGTATTAATCAATAATTTTGAGACTGGAGACTTAACCACTGCCTTAGTAACAGCTTGGGTGGTAGCTTTTGTCACTACCCCTTGAGTAACTGTAGTTGTTGCACCTTTGAAAACACTTTTTTGTATTACCCTACTTTGACTTTTGATAATATTAATTCCAGTATTCCTAAAAAATTTAATCTGTTCACTCTGTTTCAATCCAGTTTTACAGTATGTAGCGAAATGTTCACAATTATTAAAAAAGACACAATACTCTTTTTGACCTAAAATTTTCTCAGCCTTTTTTGGGTCTAATAACTCTTTGGCTCTTTTTATCACAGTATCTGAGTCATCTATAGCTCCTTTTTCATAGTATTTTATTTTTACATCACGTCTATTTGAAAATTCGTGCAGTGTAACTATGGCTATTTTTCCGCCTCTATCATATCCCTGAAACTCAATAACATAACCATCACCGCAATCTATGCCATGATGTGTGATGGGATTACCGTTGAACCACATACCTTTGTAAAGATGATCGCCCTTAGCCATGTGTCAAACACTCCATAAATATTAGCTATAACTATACTTTGTAAATCAATTAATTTAGAGTGTGGTTTTTATCTTAAAAAAGAGTAATTTCCATACTTGATAACGAATAAAAAATTAATTTTTATTTTGCTGTAACTACAAACTATCCTCGACAAATTTAATAAGCGTTTGTTTCAAATCTTGAGAAATAAGAGGAAACCCCTCAACCTCTTTGATAATTTCTGACTTGGCTTTTCCTTGTTGTTTCATTTCCGTTATTACCCCTTTGGCAAGATTCTCAAAACCGTATTTTGTGATACCTTCGGATATTTTGGTTAAAAGTAGTAATACACCAATGCCTCCTAACATTCCGAGTGGACCTCCCAAAGTGGCTAAAGCCGTTGTAATAGCAGCTGCCCCTGCATAGCCTGAGAAAAACATCAAAAATAAGAGAATTAATCCGGGTACACCTAAACTTGCTATTTGCGTAATTAATTTATCCATGATTTAATGTGTAATCTGTTCTATTTTATTATCAGGATAAATTTGATCATTTATGCAGAAATCAAAATTTTTATTTATTACACAGCGATATGTGACGCTAGTCTTAATATTTTAAAATGGGGTGGAGGGCGCCCTCCACCGTTACCGAAAATAATATAAATAAAAGAAAAACCGATGACACAAACAATTAATTGGCAACCAGAGAATGAGCTTAATCAAGAGATTATTAAACTATCTCAAAGTTTGGGAAAATCTCCTTCCGCAATTATTGAATCTGCCATGAGAGAATATATACAAAAAAATCAGGAAAAAACTGACATAAAACAAGATTCTTTGATCGGATTATTTGAGGGGAAACCAAATTTATCAACTCAATGTGAGGAAATTTTAACCGAAGAAATTAGCCTAAAATCAGGTTGGACATGGAAAGAATAATACCGATTGCCGATACTGGTTTTATTGTTGCTTTACTTAATAAAAAAGACTCAAGACATACTGAAGTAGTATCTATTTACTTGCAATATTCTACGATCATTGTACCGCAAACAGTTCTAGCAGAAGTGGCTTATTTGGTGGGCAAAGAAAGTGGAATCTTGACAGTGGTGGCTTTTCTCAAAGGTTTAAGCGATAGTCGCTTTAAAATTATTCCTTTAATTGATTTAGATTTAATTCGTGTTGCTCAAATACTAGAGCAATATCATGATAGTCGTATTGATTTTGTTGATGCAAAGGTAATGGCGGTTGCTGAACGTTATGATACCAAAATAGTGTTGACGATAGATTATAGAGATTTTATTATTTTTCGTCCTCAACATTGCTTAAATTTTGAAATCAAGCCATAAAAACAGGAGAGAGAATGAGGGCAATGAGGGCGCTAGTCTAAATATTTTAAAATAGGGGGGAGGGCGCTTTTGTTAAGATAATATCATTAGTCAATAATCTTTTTATTGTGATGAAAAATTAACAATGAATTATAGAAATTACATTACGGTGGAAGCAAACAAAAGAGGTGGCAAACCTTGTGTGCGTGGTTTACGCATTACGGTTTATGAAGTGCTAGAATATCTAGCTTCTGAAATGACGGAGGCAGAAATTCTTGATGATTTTCCTGATCTAACCAGAGAAGATTTAAAGGCTTGTATTGCTTATGCTGCAGATCGTGAACGTCGTTTAATGACTGCCCCATTATCCTGATGAAACTACTTTTTGATGAAAATTTATCACCTAAATTACCACTGCGTCTGAGGGATATTTTCCCCGATTCACTTCATGTTCGAGATGTGGGAATGAAGGCTACAGTTGATTCCATCGTTTGGGATTATGCCAAAGACAATAATTTGATGATTGTCTCGAAAGATTCTGATATGCACGATTTAAGTTTAGTATTTGGTAGTCCACCAAAAGTAATTTGGCTTCGACTCGGTAACTGTTCAACATTACAAGTTGAAAATCTCTTGCGTCGTGAGTTTGAGGCGATTAAATTGTTTTATCAAGATCAAAATTCATCTTTACTTTATCTCTCCTAATTAATATTGTTCATGTTTTAGAGTTCAATTTATTGAACGGAAAATCATTTAGCCGTGAAATTTATTACACGGCGATATATGACGCTAGTCTTAATATTTTAAAATAGGGTGGAGGGCGCACTCCACCGTGAAAATAGTTAAAACTGTTATGATCACAAACAAATCAAGATTAATCAATAAAACTTATGCCCACTGCCAAATTTGAGCAAATTAAGCAAATATTAACGATTCAAGATGATGATTTCTTTCTTTACAACTTAGAGGAAGATGGTAGTTTAAAACTAATTAAAGTTAGTGAATATGAAATTTTAGCAGAGGAAGGATTAAGAGAAGTTTATGAGGATGAACCAGTAGGATTATGGGAGAAATGTCTTGAAAGTTAAGAGGAAATATCATTTTTATAAATTTCCTTTTTTTTGTTGTACAAACTAAACTTTTAAAAATATTAGCTAATATTAAACCTGAACAATTACAAGAAATAAGATTGTTAATTAAAATATAGTAAAAAATATAATAATAGCGTTTTAAATATGACCACAAAATTAACAGAAATTAAAGAAATGATTCTTCAACTTCCACCAGAAGAAATTAATCAATTAATCAGAGAAATTAATGAAACAGTATCAACAACAGATTTTATGAAATTAGCTGAAACAGGATTTGACGAATGGAATGATCCAGAAGAGGACATTTATAATAATGACACCAAAAGTTAGAGAAATTTGGTTAGTTTCGTTTCCTTTTAGTGATTTAAGAGCGATAAAACTTCGTCCTGCTTTAGTTGTTGCTAATCATAAAGAAGAAGTAATTATTTTAGGGATATTCTCAAAAATACCTAATGAAAAATTACGAAAAACTTGGGTTTTAATTTCTGAAAATGATCCTGAATTTCAAGAAACGGGATTGAAAAAAACTTCTTTAATTAGGGCTGATAAAATAGCAACTCTTAGTAAGTTTATTTTTCAAAGAAAGTTGGGTATATTATCTATTGATTTTATGAAAAAGGTTGATTTAGCCCTGAAAACATCTCTAAATTTATAAAGTATTTTAAAATGGGGTGCAGGGCGCCCTCCACCGAAAGAAAAAAGTTATGATAGAAAATAAAAATTATGTTATGAAACCTATCAAAGAAATTATTTTTTTAGTAGAGGAAGCTACAGAAGGTGGTTATATTGCCCAAGCATTAGGAGAGTCAATTTTCACTGAAGCAGAAACTCTTGAACAATTAAAGATAGAGATCAAAGATGCTGTTAATTGTCATTTTATCGATGAAGAAATGCTCCCTCAAATAATTCGTTTACATATTGTTAGAGATGAAGTAATCGCATCGTGAAAATCCCTAGAGATTTATCTAGTACAGACTTAATTAAAGCTCTAAATAAATTGGGATATAAAGTTAGCCATCAAACAGGCAGCCATATTCGCTTAACCACAGGAGAAAATGGAGAACATCATCTTACAATACCTGCCCATAATCCTTTAAAAGTAGGCACATTAAATTCTATATTACGAGACGTTGCTAATCATTTTAATTTAACTAAAAATGAATTAAATAATAAACTTTTTATCTGAACAAATACTATAGTTTTAATATTTTAAAATAGGGTGGAGGGCGCCCTCCAATATCATGATAGTCGTATTGATTTTATTGATGCAACGGTACTGCTACACAAGCCTACGTAACATCAGTTATTCATTAACTTTTTATACCATGAGCGCACTAACTTAATTTCATCAAAACTAAAATCATCACTTAAAGCATCTTTTAAAACTCGTAATTTTTGAGCGCCTAATCTATCAATAACCTTAATAATTTCTTGTTGTTTTTGGGGTGCTACAAACTTATTAATATCGATAGGTTGATTAGTTTCGATTAAATCACAGAGATGACTAATAATACTACTGACAGATAAACCTCTTTTTTGAGCAATTTCAGCAATATTTAACTCTTGTTGATAGAGTCTTAAAGTTTTCATTTGAGTATTATTAGGTAAGGCTTCAGGAAGTTTATGGGTTTCAATAAAACTTCTGATTTCCGAGATAAAAATATCACCATATTTTTCTAGTTTATACTCATTAATACCTGATAATTGAGCTAATTTTGCTTTGTTAGTTGGCTGCACTTGTGCCATAACTTTGAGGGTAGAATCGCCAAAAATTACATAAGGTGCAAGATTTTCTAAATCAGCTAATCTTTTCCGCAAACTTTTTAATGTATCTAATAACATTTCAACTTCCAGCGCCCTCCCCTCTGTTTCTGAGGAATTATCATCAATTTTCAGAGCATTTACAGCGATATAAACTTGTTTTTTCGACTTGAGAACATGCCAACTTTGAGAGTTTAATTTAACAATATTATAACCGTCATCGGTTTGATTAATTAAACCTTGATAAACCAGCGCCCGTGCCAGATTATTCCATTGATCTGCGGTGCGATCTTTTCCTATACCATAAGTTGACAATAAATGATGACCATATTGATAGATTTTTTTTGCCCTTGAACCTCTTAAAACCTCAATAATATGCTTAGTTCCAAACCTCTCATTAGTACGATAAACGCAAGATAAAAACTTTTGAGCTTCAATAGTCCAATCTTCCATGGGCTTAGGGTTTAAGCAATTATCACAACCTTGACAATTACCCTCAATTTTTTCGCCAAAATAACCTAATTGCACGATACGGCGACAATAATTTGTCTCGGCATATTCAACTACTTTTTTAAGTTGACTATAAGCGATTTTTTGTTCTTGAGGACTATCTTTTTGCTTAATTAAATAGTTAATTTTATGTTGATCACTGAGGTTATATAATAGGATACATTTTGCTTTTTCGCCGTCACGCCCTGCCCTTCCCGATTCTTGATAATAGCTTTCGATATTGCGCGGTAAATCATGATGAATAACAAAGCGCACGTCTGGTTTATTGATACCCATACCAAAAGCCACGGTAGCCACCATGATGCGCACGTCATCCCGAATAAATTGTGTTTGATAATCCGAGCGCAATTTATCACTTAACCCGGCGTGGTAGGGTAAGGCAGAAATGTTGTCTCTAACGAGTCTGTCGGCTAAATCTTCGGTAATTTTACGGCTAAAACAATAGACTATACCTGAACCAGAAAAAGAGCGCACAAGGTGCAATAATTGGCGATAGGAGCGTGTTTCTTTTTGGTGTACTTCGTAATGTAAATTAGGACGATTGAAGCTGAAGCGGTGGATTTCGGGGTTATGAAGGTTAAGTTGTTGGAGAATGTCTTGTTGCACTCTGGCGGTGGCGGTGGCGGTGAGGGCGATAATAGGGGCGCTGGGAAAGCGTTTTTTCAGGTGTTTGAGTTGGCGGTATTCTTGGCGAAAATCATGCCCCCATTCGGAAATACAATGGGCTTCATCGATGGCAACGGCACTAATACCTATTTTTTGCTCTATTTCTTTTAAAAAGGGCTGAAAACGTTCACTTACTAGCCTTTCGGGCGCAATATATAGCAGTTTAATTTTTCCGGAGAGAATGGCTTGTTCTCTTTGTCTGACTTGGGTTAAAGTGAGGCTACTATTGAGAAATGTTGCTCCGATACCGTTATCTTCTAGGGCGGTAACTTGATCTTGCATCAAAGAGATGAGAGGGGATATAACTAAGGTAACGCCGGCGGTTAATAGTGCAGGTAGTTGAAAACAAAGGGATTTTCCTCCTCCTGTGGGCATAATGACGAGTAAATCTCTGCGGTGGAGGGCGCTGGTGATAATTTTCTCTTGCCCCGGGCGAAAATTATCATAACCAAAATATTTTTTGAGGGCTTGTTGTAATGTTAAATTACCTGACATCTATCAATTATAATCCCGCTTAACTTGTTACAAATAATAGCAAAAAATTTTCTTATCTTTGGAATTTAAGGCAAATTAACTTTAATACCACTTTAAAAAACCCTGCTTTTCAGAGGAAAGAATAGTAAGTTTTCGTACCAAATTAATCGTATCTGGGCAAGAGGCGCACATCCCCTTGTTACCTCTTGCCTCATAACTCAAAAGTTTAACTGTTGTCTTTTGCCTACCTTTACCTGACGACTTAAAAACAAACTAGCTTATGTCAAGTCCATTTGATCAGCCGAAGGCTGCCGCTGCGCGATCACTTACAAATTAGTAATATCAATATCTTAGTTCAATTTATTGAACGACCGGGCCATTGGTTCCGTGTAATTCATTACACGGTGGGTAAATTGGGAAGGTATAATCTTTTGTAACAGATTACCTGAAGATGATATTATTTATTGTTCAATGGCAATGCGCCCTTGTTTGATGAGACGAAATAATAAGAAATAGATTAAATAAATAGTATAGATAATTAATCCAGACATACCTAAAAACCCTAAAAATCCCGTAGTTGCATCAGGGTGAAACCAAGTTTTATAGTGCCAAGGTGCTTCTAGCCAAGCACGACAGGTTTTCTCTACGGAAGCATCAGCAGAAAAAGAACAACCCAAAAAAGCGCCCGAACTAATTGAGCCTAAAACACCATAAATAGTAGTTGCCCAGCGCCAACTGGTAAGGGCTAAACGGAGGTTATTTTTGGGTAAATCTTGAATTTCATCGTTAATATCCACCCAAAACCAAAGACTAATGGTAATTAATACATGACCGACAAACCAAGCAATATAACCGATTTGCCACACAGGGATAAATAGATAAATGGCTATAGCTAGTAAACTAGCCACACGCCAAAAAATTAATAGTAATCGTTGAATTGAGGGAATTTTAGAATATAAAGCCCAAACTGACAGAATTAATGGGAAAAATAGACAGAATAATAAGAATAACTTATAGTGAGTCCACACCAGCGCCCGTAACAAAGTATCTTCCATAGTCAAAAAAAAATCACACTAACCATAAAAAGAGGTGGGTGTTTCCCACCTCCTGAGAAGGAAAAAACTAACGATAGTATTAGTCGTCATAAATGCGACATTCGGCAGCTTCGGGGTTATCCTCACAATATTGTTGCAAAGAATTTTTTTTCGGTTCTTCTTGTTTTTGGTGAGAAGCCTCAGCTTGTAACTCTTCCACGGCATCCCAAGCGGCGGCACATTCTCCAGAGGTAGCGCCCTCCGTGCTACATACTTCCCTAGCCTGTTTTAGTTCTTCTTGGATTTTTTCTTGGATATTGCTCATAAATTTAAGACCAGATTTTTTTTAATTCTATCTACTAGGTTATAACACAATAGCAAATTTTGAGCGTGAACTACTCTAAGTGAAGGGCAAAGTTGAAAGGGCAATGGATAATTGACAATTGACAATGGACAATGGACAATGGATAATTGACAATGGATAATAGACAATGGATAATTGGCTAAAGTCTTTAATTTATAAGCATTTCTCCTGACACCTGACACCTGAAGCCTGACACCTGACACCTGACTTCACAATAATCTCACAACTCAAATAGGATCGCTATATTTTTAGTTCATCAACAAAGTTGGGTTAAAATAACATTTGTTATTAATATTATATTTCCATGAGTTGGCATTTGATTGGCTTTCGTCTTCTCGCTGTTTTTGTACTAATTGCCATTAATGCTTTTTTTGTGACGGCTGAGTTTGCCATAGTTTCGGTGAGACGCTCACGGGTTAATCATTTAGTATTAGAAGGGGATATTCCTTTTCAAACTGTACAATCTTTACAAAAAAGTTTAGACCGTTTACTTTCTACTACTCAGCTAGGGATTACTCTTTCTAGTTTAGCTTTAGGATGGATTGGGGAGGGCGCTATTGCTCAATCTTTACAATCAATTGTTGTTTCCCTTTCTTTGTCGGCAAGATTGACGGATATTTTCATTCATTCTATTTCTATTCCTCTTTCTTTTATACTTTTGGTTTATTTACAAATCGTTTTGGGGGAGTTATGCCCTAAATCTTTAGCTTTGATTCATGCGGAAAGTTTGGCTCGATTTCTAGCGCCCTCCATCCGAGTAATTGGGATTATTTTTAAGCCTTTCATCGATATTATTAATCAATCCACCCGTTTTTTATTAACTATTATTGGCATCAAATATAATGGACAAGGTTGGTATCAACAAGTTACCCCAGAGGAATTACAGCTAATTATTCGCACGGAAAGGGAATCGTCGGGATTAGAGGCAGAAGAAAGAGAATTATTGAGTAATGTTTTTGAATTTGGCGATGTGGAAGCTATAGAAATTATGACTCCTCGGGTTGACATTGATGCAGTCAATCTGAATGCTACCTATGAGGATTTATTTCAAGAGGTGGCGCTTAGTAATCATTCTCGTTATCCCGTCATCGGGGAATCCCTTGATGATATTCGGGGTTTTATTCATACTAGGGATTGTTTAGCTTTTCTCGCTCAAACTACGGTGGAGGGCGCTGATTCTTCTTTATCTAACAAATTAAATCAATCTATTGAAGATTTAATCAAACCCATCAAGTTTATCTCAGAATCAACTTTATTGAGTGAAATTTTAACCATTATGGAACGTTCACGGTTAAAAATGGTCATCATTGTTGATGAGTATGGTGGCACGTCTGGTTTAGTATCCATGCAAGATTTAATTAACGAAATCCTCGGTTATGAAGAGTCAAACCAAGAAGATCAAGAGTTTTCTGTTAAAGTAATTGATGAGCAAAATTTTCTAGTTTCCGCCCAAATGAATTTGGAGGAGTTAAACGATTTACTCGATTTTGATTTACCCTTGACAGAGGAATACAATACCCTTGCTGGGTTTTTGATTTATCAATGGCAAAAAATTCCTGCTCAAAATGAAGTATTTGGTTTTGATAATCTCGTCTTTACTATTGCCGATATTGATGGTCCGAGATTGAATAAAATTAAAATTACAGTGGTTAATAATTAGGTGGTGCTGACAAAGTATTTTTATGAGGGGAGGTGTCAGGCATCAGGTGTCAGGTATCAGGTTAAAGAATGAAAAATCAAGGTTTTGAAGGGTTATATTTTTAACAAAAACACAAGTGTATTGTGAATAATTAGGGTGTGCTGAATAAATCAAACCCTATATAATACAGTTGTTGCAAAACGTATTAATATCTTAGTTCAATTTATTGAACGTGATGCTGTTGGTTCCGTGTAATGAATTACACGGTGGGTAAATTACGAGGATATGATCTTTTATAATAAATTACCCGAATATGATATTAAACCCGATTTATAAAAATCTTATTTCTACGATATGAACAAAATTATTATCAAATATCTGACCATTTTAACCCTAACGTTTCTATTGGTAGTTAATTTTACTCCCCAAGCGCGCGCCCAACTGCCCTTTTTCAACCTTCCCACTAGCAGTGTGGTAGATTTTCCTGAAACTCCTAATTGGGATTTGAATAAAGCTGAACCTTGTGGTAAATATTGGTGTAGTAATGTTTATTTTTTTGGTAATGCAGACATAATGGAAGAGGAATTAACCGTTGCTTTACCGAGAGAAACAGAAAAAACTTCCGCCGAAATTGCCATCGATGTAGAGCAAAGGGCAAAATTCGTGCAGAATATTTTTGAGGGTATTTTTCAAAATATTACTCAATCAGACTCATTTGAGTTTATCACAGAGCGCAAACCTTTGAAGTTTTGGCAGTTAACGAAGCAGAAACCTCGCCATCCTCTGACTCCCATTGTAGAAGTCGGCACGGAAAATGATCAAACGGTAATTTATGTACCTCGTCAACCTGATTTGGGTTTGGCTTCTCAGGCTATTGTCACAGTGACGGCTATTGATGCTAACGCCAATGCTTCTACTATTGAATTATTAGCCCAGAAGTGGCGCACTGGGGTGCAAGATTCTCTCAGTGATGCCCTTTGGGGGTTAGAAATGAATCATCAACAACCTTTTTTAAGGTTACAAATAGTGGCTTTTGCCGTTATTTTGTTGGTTACACTATTAATTTTAGTGGGTAAAGTGAAAGGGTTTTTCAAAAAAATTAATAAGGTTTTACGACAAGAACTGGACCAAATTAAAAGTACTTTAACCACTGATCCTGAAGCGGAAAAAAAGCAATATAGTCAAGATAATTTAGATAATCAAAAGGGAGAAATTAAAAAACCTACTTCGGGCAAATTTGAACCGATACCAGCGCCCCTCCCCCCACGCATAGAAAAATTTAGAATACTTTTAGCTAAGTTATTTAATGATAGTATTAATACAGGAATTCAAGCTATATCAGATGGTTTACTAATTTCTACTAAAATTTTACCTAAAGTTTATCAAGAAAAACAAAACATCATTAAACAACAATTAAATTTAATTCAACTAATCTTAAGAGTATGTTTTTTAAGTCAAATTATGTTCATTCTCTTAACATTGGGTACGATAGTTACTACTTTTAGAGAAACCCGTTATTTATTTAATCTCTTTTTCTCTCAAGCAATTTTATTACCTCTAATTTGGATTTTAATGGTGTTAACTGATAAATTAGTAGATTTTTGGATTGATTCCGCCCTCAATCACTGGGCAAAGGAAAGACAAGAGTTATTTCCTCATTCCAATCGCCCTACTTTACGGGTTAATACCTACTCTCCTGCTTTACAAGGCGCGACAACTTTCCTCTTTACTGTCATCGGTATTTCCCTAACTTTCACCGTAACAGGTATTAATCCTAGTGTGGTGGCGGGCGCTGGGGCGGCGGCGGTGGTTTTTGCTTTTCTTTCCCGTAATTTATTAGAAGATATGCTTAATGGTGTTTTAATCCTCTTTACCGATCGTTTTGCTGTGGGTGACGTGGTGGAAATTAATGGTTTGGCGGGCGCTGTGGAAACCATGAATCTTTACGCTACCTCTCTGCGCAATTTAGACGGGCAATTAATCGTTATCCCCAATGGTCACATATCAACAGTAATCAATATGACTAAAAATTGGTCAAGGGTGAATTTTACCATCGAGATAGCTTGGAATGAAGACACCCAAAAAGCCATTAATTTAATTGATGAAGTGGCGCAGAAAATGTACGAAGAAGAGGTATGGCAAGAGAAAATTCTCGAACCAGCAGATATTCTTGGTATCGAAAAAGTGTCCCATGATGGTATAATGATCAGACTATTAATTAAAACTTTACCTGCCGAACAATGGACTGTGGCTAGGGAGTTACGCTTTCGAGTGAAGGAAGTATTTGCCAAAGAAAGAATTTCTCTGGGTATTCCTCAGCGCGAAATTTGGCATCATGACTCCTTTTTGACTAATTCATAGCAAATCAGAGTTTTTTCATTAGTTTGATGTGACTTCGACTTTGAAAAAACTCTGAGGTACAAGAGCCTTTATTTAGGGTCTGCTGAATAAATCAAAACTCTTGTCAAATAAAGGTTTAAAGTCTATTCTACATAA
>JACYMF010000027.1 GCA_015272165.1 Cyanobacterium sp. T60_A2020_053 | reverse complement strand
TATGGGCTGTCGTCTAACGGCGAGTCGGTGAACCAAGAATCCCCCACTATAACCCGTAGGGTTATAGTGGTGGGAGTGTCAACCAGTAAGAACTTGAATGCTTATTATTTATTAAAATTTGCATTATTTTTTATTTTTGATATGATGTAAGTGTACGAAATATTAATCAACAAGGAAATAATAATATTATGACTGATAAAAAAACAAAACAAGGTCAAATGGAAACTACCCTCAAAGACTGGGGTGCAACAATTGACTCATTGAAGGCTGAAGCTGATAAAGTAGGGGATGATGCTAAGGCTGATTTACAAAGCAAAATTGAGTATTTGGAAGGCAAAAAAGCTGAAATGCAAGCCCGGTTAGATGAATTTAAAGCCTCTGGAGAGGATGCTTGGGAAACAATGGCTTCTGGTTTCCAAAGTGCTTGGGATGAGGTAGGAAAAGCTTTTGAGGAAGCATCTGCGAAGTTTAATAAGTAATTCGGTGGTGCTGAAAAAGTATTTTGTTTGGCGAGGGGAGGTGTCAGGCTTCGGGTTTCAGGTAAAATGCTTATAAATTAAAGAGTTAAGCCAAATAGTTATTTTTGATAATTTATTCTTTCGGCATGGCTGCAAAAACAGCATCCCCATCAATCGTAACAATAATTTCGCCGTTATCTTTAATCCAATAACCTCTCAGGAAGGGCGCTAATTCTGGGGTTACGGCTGATGCTGGTGGGGAGTGTAAATCATCCACGTTACAAATTTCAATGTCTTGAACATCACTAACTACTAAGCCAACTAATTCACCTGTACTAATATTTTTGAGATTTTGATTACTAGGGTGAATAACTACGGCTTTATGATTAGAAGCGGTTACTGATTGCTGATACCAAGGGGTAAAACCTAATAATTGTCCTAAGTCAATCATCCAAACAATTTCTCCGCGCCAGTTATAAACTCCGATTACCCAGTTAGGCATTTCTGGCACGGGAACAATTTTCCCGAAGGGTATTTTTAAGACGGCGGCAATTTCTTTTAAACCAATCATTAAATTGGTATCGGGTAATAAGACAAAACGTAAAAATTGAGAACCAGATTTTGCTTGATTACTTCTGGGATTGAGAAAGGTAGTCTTTTGATTTTGTGCCATGATTTTAACTAACAAGGAGTTTAAACCCCTTGTTTAGATATTCTAATGAATTATTACGGGGATAATGATGATTTAACCTATTTTAGGCGGTTAATTTTTTAACGGTGTTAAATAATTCTTGTTTATCAACGGGTTTGGGTAAGTAGGCATCAGCACCTTGCTTCATGCCCCAAAATTTATCCATTTCACTGCCTTTGGTGGAGCAGATAATTACGGGAATAGTGTTAGTGGCGGTATTAGCTTTAATTTCTCTACAGACTTCAAAGCCACTTTTACCGGGTAAAACTACATCCAAAATGACTAAGTCGGGTTTAAATTCAGCTATTTTTGTGATACCTTCTTCACCACTTTCGGCGGTAGCTATGGAAACGCCAATTTCTTCTAAATAACTAACTAGAATTTTTCTTTCTGTGGACGAATCGTCAACAATTAATACTTTTGCCATTTTTAATAAGCCTCTAATTTAAAATAATTTATTTGTTTCTACCATAATCAATGATATAGCAATCCTTGAAGTTAACGAACATCTTGACTTTATTTTTCTCTAAGAAACACTTATTTTGAGATGCTTACGAATAGTATCTAAAACCAAGGCGGTATCCACTGGTTTACCGATGAAGTCACTTGAGCCGACCATTTTTGCTCTAACTCGATCCACCAAGCCATCATTACCGGTTAGAATTACGATGGGGGTGTGTTTAAAGAATGTTAGTTTACGCAGTTGGCTACAAATTTCGTAACCATTGGCGTTAGGCATGATCAAATCTAAGAAGATCAAGTCTGGTTTTTTTGCCAATAATATGGCGATGGCGCGTAGGGCATCATTTATGCCAATGAAGGAATATCCGGCGGTGGTAATAATCTTCTCCATCGTTTGACAAATTAGGGGGCTATCGTCCACACAGGCGATGGTAATTTTTAGGTTGGCGGAAGTTTCTTCGTCTAAGTCGTTACCGATGGGTAGTTTTGGTGCTTCTAAGTCTGGAATTTCGACTAATTTGACTAATCCTCTTTGTACATAGGGCAAAAGGGAACGAGTGACGGTTAAAACGTCTCGTTTCATGCGTACGGATAAATCGCGCAGGGTCTGTTGCCCGTCTAGTAACTGACTGAGGGTTTGATAGATTTGGGGGTTGGTTTGTTGTTCTAGTTCTTCTGGTTGGGTGATGACGGGCGCCATGTCGGGAGAGCGGTCAGCTATTTTTGCTGATTGCCAAGAGTGCCATGATTTTTGCGCTTCTTGAATTACTTGTTCGGCATCAATTAACACTAGACGGGTGGAGAAGGGGAGTTGTCGTTCTGATTTTAATTCACAGGTGACCTGCATTGCTTGTGTCACATCGAATAATACTTCAATGATGTTCTGGCGAATCATTCTGGCGGCCTGTTCAAGGCTTACTTTTTGTTGTTCGACCCAAAAGCACAGTAGTTCATATTCCCAACAGTTGTTTCTTTCGTCAAGGGGAAGTCGATCTATTTCGGATTGAATGGAGCTCATGTGGGAGGGAATTTGGGGTATGTTGGCGACTAGGTTACGTCGCCATCTTCTGATGGGGTGATTGCCTCCTGTGGCGTAAACGAGTCTGCCGAGATAGAGATAAAACACCCATTTGCTACGAGGACCAGTTAATAAAAGTTGACCGCTAAAGCGAGGTTGTTTTAGGTTTTCAAAAAATCCGGCTTGTTTTAGACCTGTAAATTCTCGAAAGGGAATGGGATTGGACATAATTTCTTTGGCAGTCTTTGATGGTCTGTGTCTATTTTATTATATATTTTCTGTTTCCACTGAAATATTATCTCACTTTGATACAAAAGTTACGGTGGAGGGCGCTGGGTTTTTCAAATAGGGGGTTTTCATTATCAATTTTTTAGTTGAAACAAAGTAATAACTAACAAATAATAAGTGATAAGTTTTTTTTTTTTTTGATGAAAAAGATTTTTTCAGAAGTTTTGAACTACTAATTTGCAATTAATGGTATATTACCTTACATTTCATCAAGGATGAAAGATATATATTTTTTTTGTCTTGGTATTTCAAAACAATGTGAATAATTAGCTGAAATTTTGATAATCCTATAGTTTTTCTTACTGTTGCCAAAATAATTGGTAAAATGTTGACCAAAAGTTATTTTTAGAGGAGTAATGTTAAAAATTCAAACTAGAAAAAAGCAAATAAAAAGTATTATTAGAAAAATAAAGGTTTCTCCTAGTTGGCAGGGTTGTGTGTTACTCAGCGCCCTCCTCCTTTTTTCTAGTGTTAGTGCAGTATCAGCACAAACCACTTTAAGAGAATTAAGTGAGGCTAGTATCAATTTAAAGGTAGGATTAGATACTTTATGGGTGGTGGTGGCATCAATTTTGGTTATTTTTATGAATGCTGGTTTTGCCATGCTGGAAACGGGTTTTTGTAGGCGCAAAAATGCGGTTAATTTATTATCGAAAAACCTCATCGTGTTTGCCATTTCTACCCTCGCTTTTTGGGGAGTAGGCTTTGCTCTGATGTTTGGTGATGGTAATAATATCATCGGTTCGAGCGGTTTTTTCCTCAATGGTAGTGATAACAGTCCAGCCACAGGAGATGCTTATGTAGGGGTTTACAATGCCTTAAATTGGACGGGTGTGCCGTTGGCAGCTAAATTCTTGTTTCAAGTGGCTTTTGCTGGTACGGCGGCTACTATTGTTTCTGGGGCGGTGGCTGAGAGAATTAAGTTTATTGACTTTTTATTATTTAGTTTCTTTTTAGTAGCTTTCGCTTATCCTCTTATTGGTCATTGGATTTGGGGTGGTGGTGATATTAGAGGCTTATTAACCACTGGAGACTTTAGTTTATTTGGCGTACAAATTATTGGTATTTTTGGGGTTGCTTTAACCATGACTATTTTTAGTTTTCTATTTTGGTATGTGCTGAAAATTACTTTTGGTTTGAGGGTTTCTGAGGAGGAAGAATATCTTGGTTTAGATATTGGTGAACATGGTATGGAAGCCTATAATGGTTTTTTGGATGAGATGGAAATGGAATAATTAATAATGAATAATTAGTTATCTCCTTTTGCTTCACCAAAATACTTTTCATCAACACCTAATTGTCTAAATAATCCATTTAGGGGAGGTCAATAAAAATAGTTCGCTGTTGCCACAGGGATAATCAAAGTTATTAATTTTAACTCCGATTATTCCTGATTTTTTTAAGGTAATTTTACCGCTATTTTTGCCATAGATTAATATTTCTGCCCAACTGCTTAAATCGGGTTCATGCCCGACTAAAATTAGATTATTATCTTCGCCATAGTTTGATTTTTTTAGCCATGTTAACCATAAATTTATATCTCCTTCGGGTTGCAGATAATCGGCAATAATGGTGGAGGGCGCTGGATTATATTTTGCTAATATTTGTGCTGTTTCAACGGCACGACGATAGGGACTAGTAATAATTACATCACATTCAACCGCTATTTTTACCATTTTTTCGGCAATTTTATGGGTTTTCTTAATACCTTCTTGAGTTAATTTTCTTTCGAGATGATCTTGATTGTTAATTCTTTCTTCAGCGATACCATGACGAACAAAATATATTTTCATTTTCAATTAATTTTGTCATTTTCTCTTTTTTGTACTTATCAATATACTCTTTTAATGCTATTTTAACTAAGATATTAATAGTAGAATGTTGACCTAATGTTAAGGCGTGTTTAACTAAATTTTCGTCAAATTTGATCTATTTTATAATAGTTGTTGAGGATTAGTTTCGTTTACAAATAATTAATAAACTCGTTAGATGATACTTTAGCTTGTTTTAATACACCACTTAAAGTACCAACTTTTAAGTCTTTATGAAGTGGCACAATACACACAATTTCACCGTTTAAAATTTGCTTTTTCAAAACCACATGACTACCAGTTTGCCTAGATATTATAAAACCCATTTTTTCTAAGGTTTTAACAGCTTTAATCCCTGAAATTCGAGGTAATTTAGGCATAGACTAATTCCCCATAACCAACTTCCATCGTAGTCACTAATTTGGGTATCGCTTCCACATCTGGACATTCTTCTAAATATAACCTTGTCGCTTCTCGTAAATTATTAATTGCTTCCTCAATGGTGCTACCCTGATCAATAGTACCAACATCTAAGCATTCAGCGATATACATATCTTCTTCTTTATGAATGACAACAGTAAAAATTTGAGTTTTCATGGGGATATTCGTCAGAATTTGTTACTGTTTAATTCTATCTTAATCATAATCGCAGTTCACGAATCTATAAAAAATCCTCATTGCTAGACAATGCTAACTCTATGAGGATTTACCTGATAGTATTTGTTTTTATTACAAAAAAATATGTTAAATACTTCCAAATTAGTTTCTTCTTACTCCAATTTTTGTTAATGTTAACCATGCAATTAAGCTACCAAGACAAATCATTATGGTAGCATTGCTCATACTAACACTTCCAAAAGTTTCTGTTGTCATAGTAAGAAAACCACTTAAAATCAAAAATGCACCTGCAATAATGCAAAAAGCGAAAGCTAAACCAGCAGATAGTTTAAGATAAGTAATAGAGGAATTTTGATCTTCTATTGACTCAGGAATGAAAACACGAAATATACTAGCAACAAACTCTAACATAATTGATTTTTCTAAAAAGATGACTTGGTGTGCAAAATAACTATAGCACTTTATTTTCTTTGTTAATTCCTGTTCACGATACAATCACATAAAGAGAAATATTATACTAATTCAAGAATCCATCGTGACTGAACAGAAAAGCTATAAAGATACCGTTAATTTACCCAAAACAGGCTTTGACATGAGAGCCAATGCCGTGAAAAAAGAGCCTGAATTGCAGGAATTTTGGGCAATAGAGCAGGTTTATGAGAAATTAGGTCAAAATAATCCTAAAGATTTATTTATCCTTCATGATGGGCCACCCTACGCTAATGGTAGTCTGCACATGGGACACGCTTTAAACAAAGTCCTCAAGGATATTATTAACAAGTATAAATTATTGCAAGGGCATAAAGTTAGATATGTCCCCGGTTGGGATTGCCACGGTTTACCCATCGAGTTAAAAGTATTGCAGAGTTTAAAACAGAAAGAAAGAGACGAATTAACCCCCATTACCCTTCGTCAAAAAGCTAAAGATTTTGCCATCAAAGCGCACGTCGAACAAGCGGAAGGATTTAAGCGTTATGGTATTTGGGGAGACTGGGAAAACCCTTATTTAACCCTGAAACCTGAATATGAAGCGGCGCAGATTGAAGTATTTGGAGAAATGGCGCTGAAAGGTTATATCTATCGTGGCTTAAAACCCGTGCATTGGAGTCCAAGTTCTCAAACCGCTTTAGCTGAGGCAGAATTAGAATATCCTGATAACCATGTTTCTCGTAGTATCTATGCTAGTTTTACGGTTACAAAATTAAGTGAAAAAGCGCCCTCCCTCGCCCAATATATGCCTAATCTGAGTGTAGCAATTTGGACTACTACTCCTTGGACAATTCCAGCTAACTTGGCTGTGGCGGTTAACGGTAATCTTGATTATGCTGTGGTGGAAGTAACACCGCAAAATAATCCCTCCCAAACCTCCTTAAAAGGAGAAAATGATCCCCCCCAACCCCCCTTAAAAAGGGGGGAGAAATATTTGATTGTTGCTAAAGATTTGGTAGAAAAATTAGGCAATACTTTCGGTTGTGAATTAATCATCAAAACCGTTATTAAAGGGGAAGAATTAGAACTTTCTACCTACCAACATCCCCTTTTTGACAGAGAAAGCCCCGTAGTTATCGGCGGTGATTATATTACCACAGAATCTGGTACAGGATTAGTACATACAGCGCCCGGCCACGGACAAGAAGATTATATCACAGGACAAAAATATCATTTGCCTATTCTTTCACCTGTGGATGATAAAGGCAATTTCACGGCGGAAGCTGGAGAATTTGAGGGTTTAAATGTGTTGAAGGGCGCTAATCAAGCCATTATCGATGCTTTAACCGCTAAAAATAGCCTATTGAAAGAAGAAGCCTACCCTCATAAATATCCCTATGACTGGCGCACCAAAAAGCCTACCATTTTCCGTGCCACTGAGCAATGGTTTGCCTCTGTGGATGGTTTCCGTGACTTGGCATTACAAGCAATCAAACAAGTTAAATGGATTCCCGCCCAAGGTGAAAATCGTATCACTCCTATGGTGGGAGACAGAAGCGACTGGTGTATTTCTCGTCAGCGCACTTGGGGCTTACCTATTCCTGTATTTTATGATACTACAACCAATGAACCTTTATTAAACGAGGAAACCATCAACCATATCCGAGATATTATCAGAGAAAAGGGATCGGATGCGTGGTGGGAGTTATCCACAGAAGAATTATTACCTGAAAGTTATCGTAATAACGGCAAAACTTACCGCAAGGGTATGGATACTATGGATGTTTGGTTTGATTCAGGCTCATCTTGGGCAGCCGTTGCCAAACAGCGCGAGGAGTTAAAATACCCTGTTGATCTTTATTTGGAAGGATCGGATCAACATCGAGGCTGGTTTCAATCCAGTTTGTTAACCAGTGTAGCAGTAAATGGCATCGCACCTTATCAAACGGTGTTAACTCACGGTTTTGTCTTGGATGAAAAAGGCATGAAAATGAGTAAATCTATCGGTAATGTGGTCGATCCTAATTTAATCATCAATGGTGGCAAAAATCAAAAACAACAACCGCCTTATGGTGCAGATGTACTACGTTTATGGGTGTCTTCCACTGATTACTCTGGTGACGTGCGCATTGGTGATAATATCATTAAACAATTAGCGGATGTTTACCGTAAAATTCGTAATACGGCTCGATTTTTGATTGGTAATCTACATGATTTTGATCCTTCAAAAGATGCGGTAAGTTATGAAGATTTACCAGAATTAGATCAGTATATTTTACATGAAACCCACGCTGTTTTTAGCGAAATTACAGAAGCATTTGAGACTTATCAATTTTTTAAATTCTTCCAAAAAGTACAGAATTTTTGCGTAGTTGATTTGTCTAATTTCTATCTGGATATTGCCAAAGATAGATTGTATATTTCTGATGTTAATTCTCCTCGTCGTCGCAGTTGTCAAACTGTCATGGCGATTATTTTGGAAAATTTGACGAAGGCAATCGCACCGGTTTTATGTCACATGGCGGAGGATATTTGGCAGAATTTGCCCTACGAAAAGCCGTCTAATTCAGTGTTTGAGGCTGGTTGGGTCAAATTAGAACCCCAATGGGTGAAAAGCGGTGAATTTGCCCAAAAATGGCAGGATTTACGCAATATTCGCACGGGGGTTAACAAAATTTTAGATGATGCGCGTAATAAAAAGTTAATCGGTGCGTCTTTGGAAGCAAAGGTATTGATTTATGATACCACTGGCAAGTTAACGGAAATGTTAACCAGTCTTAATCCTCTTGGTGGTTTGAATGATGGCAACAGGGTGGATGAGTTGCGTTATCTTCTCTTGGTATCGCAGGTGGAGTTAGTCAGTGATGAATCTGTTTTGAATGCTTGTGAATATAAAGGCGAGATTTTACTTAATAATACTACTCTCAAGGTAGCGGTGGAGGGCGCTGGGGGTCACAAATGTGAGCGTTGCTGGAATTATTCTACCACAGTGGGAAGTTTTAGCGATGAACCTTTGATTTGCGATAGGTGCAAGGAAGCCTTAACTGGTAATTTCTAAGTCAATGGGGTGGGATTTTCTCACCCTATTTAAAGACTATATTTCATGATTATTAATAAAAAAATGATACCAAACAAAGAAGAATTTTTAGAAGAATTAAAAAAATTTGCTCAAACTTTAACTGAATATGTCTCAATAAAAAGTGGGGATTGGAGGATAAAAGGCTTTATTGATACGGAACAAAATATTTACACTATTTCCTCCGATTCAAAAATTATTTCTAAAATTTTAGAGATACAATTATTCCCAAAGTTTAAACAATTTGCAGAAAATATTAATTTTGATATTGTGTTGGCAGAAAAACAAAACTGGTATCCAGATTTATCTTTTATTTCTAAAACAAATTCATCTATAAAATATGCTGTTGACATCAAAACAACATATCGTTTAACAGAATATCAAGGATTCTGTAATGGCTTTACTTTAGGCTCTCATGGTGAGTATTTTCGCAATCGTTCTAGTAAAAAAAATATACAATATCCCTATAGTGAATATCATGCTCATTTTTGTCTAGGAATATTATATACAAGAGCATTGGCAGGAGATATTGACGAAACAAAAATTTTAAATTTGTCAGAACTTAATAATATCACTTCTGTTATTAAAGATTTACTCTTTTTTGCGGAAGAAAAATGGAAAATTGCTAGTGATAAAGGAGGTAGCGGAAACACAGCTAATATAGGTAGTATTGATTATATTGAAGATATTTTAAATGGCAATGGAGTTTTTATTAATTTAGGAGAAAAAATATTTGATGAATATTGGATTAATCAAGGGGTGTTGCAAGTACCTGATTCTAAGAATCCAAAGAAATTTAAAAAGCTAACTAAACTTACTGAATTTTTAGAATTTAAAGGGCTAGATAAAATTTTAATTAATTTACAAAAAACAAAGAAAAAGAGTTAATAATTATGACTATAATACCCCCTATAAAATCTCAAGGAATTAAAACAAAGTTAGTTCCTGTAATTAAAAATTTGATTCCTAAAAATTATGCTGGTATATGGATAGAACCGTTTATGGGAACTGGTATTGTTGGATTTAATCTTGATATTCATAATATGATTTTATGTGATACTAACCCTCATTTGATTAATTTTTATTCTTCTATTCAAGAAGGAATAATTAATAGTGATATTGTTCGCACATTCTTAGAATATGAAGGTCAAAAACTGTTAGAAATAGGCGAAAATCATTACTATAAAATTCGACATAGATTTAATCAAAAACATTCCCCATTAGACTTTTTATTTCTAAATCGTTCAGGTTTTAATGGCATGATACGATTTAATAAAAAAGGAGAGTTTAATATTCCTTTTTGTCGAAAACCTCATCGATTTGCCCGTGCTTATATAACAAAAATTGTTAATCAAGTAGAAAAAGTATCCAATATTATTAAATCTAAAAATATCACGTTTATTCATCAAAGTTTTGAAACAACAATTAACAAATTTAATACAAATAGTTTAATTTATTGTGATCCACCTTATATCGATAGAAATGTTGATTATTATAATAGTTGGAATATTATAGATGAACAAAAATTATTTGATTGTTTAAGTAATATAAATAGCTCTTTTATTTTATCAACTTGGCATCATAATAATTACCGAAAAAATGAGTATATAGATAAATTATGGTCTAAATTTAATATCATTACTTATGATCATTTTTACTTTGTAGGTGGAAAAGAAACTAATAGAAACTCAATAACGGAAGCTATAATTACAAACTACAATACTAATTTTACAGATGTATCTAATTTATCAGGTCAGGAAGAAACTAATTGTAATCCTTATCAACAATTAGAAATGTTTACTAATATTGTTTAATGATACTACTCTCAAAGTAGCGGTGGAGGGCGCTGGGGGTCATAAATGTGAGCGTTGCTGGAATTATCCTACCACAGTGGGAAGTTTTAGCGATGAACCTTTGATTTGCGATAGGTGCAAGGAAGCCTTAACTGGTAATTTCTAAGTCAATAGGGTGGGATTTTCTCACCCGGTTAAAAAAAATAGTCTGAATCCTTCTATATTTAGGTGTTTTTGTTGTACATATGAATATCCTTGAATGGCATCTTTGATATTGACGATTGCTTCATCCATAGTTTTTCCTTGACTAACACAACCCGGCAATCGAGGAACTTCTGCAATATACCCATCATATTCTGTATCAAAACTAAATATTACTTGAAATTTTATATTAAACTGTTTTGGTGATTAATCTCTGTTAACCCAAATTATACTATAGTTTCCCAGCGCCCTCCCCCTCCACACTCCACATCTCCTGCTCCCCTCTCCTATGGGAGAGGGGTTGGGGGTGAGGGCATCTTAACAATTCTCAACAACAACGGAAAACCGATTAGTTAGAAATACTGAGATACTTCACAAAAACACCTAAATAAATTTACAGAAAAAATATATTTCTTTTCAAAAAAAAGTATAGAATTAAGGCATATATATAAATTTATAATTGTTATCACTATGGCAAACATTACTCAAGAATATTTTATTCCCCTCCCTGAAGGCTCAGCTCATTGCTGACAACCTTCGATTCCATCAATCCAGCTAATGTACCCAATGATGCTATCATCAAATCAGTTATTTCTGTGGGTGTGGTAGCAGAAGGCACAATTATTTATTACGATCATTGGGAAGACGGTTACGAAGCAGACTTAGCCAATCCCACCCAATCCACTACACAAGTTTGGGGGGATGGTGATTTAACCAATGGAATCGCCCCGGTAACAATGAATGATCTATTTGTGGGAGGAGAAGCCTTAAAACTAGAAAGTGATATTACCAGTAACCGTACTAATGCCAACATCTTCTTTGATGGGCGAGACCTCATCAGTGCAACTTTCCCCATCGCCATTACTCGCTTTGCCTTTCCCCTTGATCCGGGCCCTGTAATTGCAGGTGCGACGGAAATTATCGAAACAAAACTTTGGGGTACTAACTATACCATTCCAGTTGGTCCAACCTCCACGGTGGGCTTACCAACGACAGGTGGGAATAGAACCAATACAGGAGGCTTTGAGGCTACGGTTGTTTATGTCCAAGCAGGAGAAGATAATACCGTTGTTAACTATACTGATTTTTCAAACTCCGCTAACAACGTTCCTGGCGTAACTCTTAATAAAGGCGAAACCCGTGTATTTACTGGTGTTGATGTTGGTGATACTATTACTTCCAACAAAGGGATTCAGGCTTATTTCTTAGCTGGAGATGTAGGTAGTACCTATGAGTTACGGTGGGGGACGCTTATTCCCCGTGATGACTGGTCTAATGACTACATTTCTCCCGTTGCTGAAGAAACAGGCTCTACAGGCTTTTTCTTTTTCAACCCCAATAATAGTCAGATCAGAGTATATTACGAAGGAGCCAAATCTCCATCAGGCTCTTTTACAATAAACGCTAATAGCACCCGCTTTATTGAAATCGATACTGATAGTGGTGCAATTAATTTGTCGGGAGATAACTATTCTGGAATTCGTTTCTTCACCAATACAGCTACAACAGCTTTAACTGGTAATGACATTATAAATGCCTCCGCCAACGGACTTAACTTTTATGCCTTTGCTAGTATTGATGCTGACGATAGTGGTCAATTTTTTGATTGGGGTTTTCCACTTTTACCCAGAAAAGAATTATCTCCTCTTGCCTTAGTTAGCAACGGTCAGGGTAACACTGGTGCAGCGAATGATCCAATCGGGTCAAGCCGTAGTGTAGTTTGGGCTTCCCCTACTGAAAATGCTTATCTTTTTGTCGATTTCGATGGAGATGGTAACTATGACTACAGAACCCCTAATCAAGTCTCTCGATTAGATTCTATTCGCTTTGCTGACACTACAAAAACTACCGTTTTACAAGGGATATTTAATTCAGATCGTACGGTAAATACTAGCTCGGCACAATCTTATGATCCAGTTGATTTGGGAGGAATAACAGATGGAGCGACTTATCGCCTTGCAGCTCAAGGCGATGAGGATATGAGCGGTGCCATCATCATTGCTAGTAGTGGTTTCACTGGGACTAATGGATTAACGCCCACGGGTACTTTGATTGACACCGCTTATACTTGGGGTCAAGACCCTTTTCGTTCAGGAGGAAATGATGATTTTGCTCTTGACTTAGGAACTTTAGTTCTGCCCGTGGGTGTTCCTGATGTTAATAAGCGAGTTGTTAGCATTGTCAATCCGGATGGTAGCGTTGAAAATGATGGTATTGTTGATCAAGCTGGAGACATAATCAATTACGTCATTACCGTCACTAATCCCACAGTTTTACCTTTACAAAATATTGTGGTGACAGACTTGGTTGAAGGTTCATTCTCTTTAACGTTAACAGGTCCTAATAAAGTAGGTGTGGACGGTAATCCTATTATAAACGACCCTTTTGATCCTAATGTACTAGGTAAAAATCAAACATTTATTTATACAGGAAGCTACACAGTTACTCAAGCTGACCTCACCAGTAATGGTGGGGGGAATGCTAAAATCGATAACGTTGTTACCGTTACTCTTGAAGGATTATCAACCAAAACTGCTTCCGTTTCTACCCCTATAAATAACACGAGGGGAGCAATTACAGGAACGGTATTAGAAGACATCGACAACAATAATACAGGGGATACCCCTATTAGTGGAGTAACGATTACCCTACTTAGTGGTACCAGTGGTGCAACGGTAGTGGGAACAGCCATCACCAACGCATCAGGGTTTTATAGTTTTGACAATCTTGTCGCTGGTACTTACAGAATCAGGCAAACTAACCTTAATGCAACTTACTTTGATGTATCAGATAAGGATGGTGGAGCAAACTTAAACCAAATTACCGTAACAGTGGTGGCAGCACAAACGAATACCGGTAATAACTTCATTGATGAAAGAAAAGGTATTATCAGTGGAAACGTCAAAGAAGATATCGATGGCAATGATAGTGGGGATGTAAACCTAAGTGGAGTAACAGTTAACTTAAAACAAGGCACCACAGTAGTGGCGACTACCACCACTGATGCGAATGGTAACTACACCTTTAATGATGTCATCAATGGTAGTTACACAGTAGAACAGGTAAACTTAAATAACACCTACTTTGATGTGAGTGATACTCAGGCACCTAACGATAGTCTAATTAATGTAACTATTAGCAGTGGTCAAACATCCAGTGGTAATAACTTTGTAGATGAAAGAAAAGGTATTATCAGCGGAAACGTCAAAGAAGATATTGATGGTAACGATAGTGGGGATGTAAACCTAAGTGGAGTAACAGTTAACTTAAAACAAGGCACCACAGTAGTGGCGACTACCACCACTGATGCGAATGGTAACTACACCTTTAATGATGTCATCAATGGTAGTTACACAGTAGAACAGGTAAACTTAAATAACACCTACTTTGATGTGAGTGATACTCAGGCACCTAACGATAGTCTAATTAATGTAACTATTAGCACTGGTCAAACATCAAGTGGTAATAACTTTGTTGACGAAAGAAAAGGTATTATCAGTGGTACAATATTGAATGATGCGAATGGTGACAATGAATTTGATAGTGGAGATACCCCCATTAGTGGTGTCACTCTTGAATTATTAAATGGCACAAACGTAATTGCTACTGCGACTACCGATGGTGATGGAGACTATAGCTTTGAAGGAATTGAAAATGGCAACTATACCATTCGTCAAACCCAACCAGCAAACTTTGACAGTGTTAAAGAAATTGACGGCAATAATGACAACTTAATTGCGGTAACTGTCAGTGGTGGCAATGATGTAACGGGTCAAGATTTCTTAGAAGACCTACAGACAGCGACCATTAGCGGAACAGTATTAGAAGATGCCAATGATGACGGTATGATTGATGGTGGAGATACTCCTATCAGTGGTGTAACGGTAGAATTGCTGGATGGTACAACAGTAATTGCCACGGATGTCACCGATGGTAACGGTAACTATAGTTTTGAGGGAATTGAAAATGGTAATTACACCATTCGTCAAACTCAACCAGCAGGTTTTGATAGTGTAACCGATGTCGATGGTGGTACAGATAATATCATTGCAGTAACCGTAAGCGGTGGTGTGGATGTAACAGGTCAAGATTTCTTAGAAGACCTACAGACAGCGACCATTAGCGGTACCGTATTAGAAGATCGCACTGGAGACGGCTTTAGTGGAGATGATGTAGCCATCAGAAATTCTTTGGTTGCATTACTCAATGGTACTACTGTAGTAGCTACAACTAGAAGTGATGTTGGTGGTAATTATTCTTTCACTAATTTGAATGCTGGTAACTATAGTATTGTCCAAACTAATTTAACTAGCGTTTATCGTGATGTTACAGATATTGATGGGAATGGAAATGGTAAAAGTAAAATTGATGTTACTTTAGCTGGTGGAGATAATCTTACTGGTCAAAATTTCCTTGATCTTCGTCTTGGTTCTATTAATGGTAATGTTTATACCGACACTAATCGTGATGGTGAAATTACCGTCGGTGATATTGCTTTACAAAGTGTTACTGTTCAACTTCTATCGGGAACAACGGTAATCGCTCAAACTTTAACTAATTCTTTTGGTGGTTATAGTTTCAATAATTTGAATCCGGGTAATTATACAGTTCGAGAAGTTAATCTCCCTGACTATGATGATGTGAAAGACCTTGATGGCGGTGATCCTAATAATATTGCGGTTGCATTGTTATCTGGTCAAGTATCCAATGGTAATAATTTCTTAGATGTTATTAAGTATGGCAGTATTAGTGGTACTGTTTTTGACGATAAGGGTACATTGGGGGCTTTTGATGGTAGTGATGTTTCACTCAGTGGTGTAAAAATTGAGTTGTTATCTGGTACTACAGTGATTGCTTCTACTACTACTGATGGTAGCGGTAATTATAGTTTTATCGATTTAGACCCGGGTAGCTATACTGTCAGACAGACCAATTTAAGTGGTTATACTGATGTGACTGATATTGATGGAGGTAATGCTAATTTAATCAATGTCAGTGTAGCGCCCGATCAAGATGTCACTGGTCGAGATTTCCTTGATACTGTGCCTTTGAGCAGTATTTTTGGTTCTGTCTTTGATGATACTTTTGGTGCCACTGATAACGCTTTTGATGGTGGTGATACTCCCATTGCTGGTGTAACTATCACTCTTTCTGATGGTACAAATACTTTTACCGCTCAAACTGATGCTAATGGTGATTATAGTTTCACTAACTTAGCTCAAGGTACTTACACTATTACTCAAAGTGATTTAGTTGGTTATAACAGTGTTACGGATAGTGAGAGTGACACCACTAATCCTGAATTTAATACAATTACTGTTACTTTAACTGGCGGTTCTTCCACTGGTAATAATTTCTTAGATGAATCTGTTTTAGGTAGTATCGCTGGTAATGTCTTTAGTGATACCACTTATGATCAAACCCTCGATGGACAAAACGAAACACCATTAAATGCCGTAACAGTACAGCTTCTCTCTGGTACAAATGTTATCAGTTCTACCACAACTGTTAATGGTGCTTATAGCTTTACTGGGTTGAATGCTGGTAATTACACTGTGCGTCAAACTAACTTACCAAATTTTGGGAATGTCGCTGATGTTCAAGGTGCTAATGATAATCTCATTGCTGTGGCGGTGGGCGCTGGTCAAAATGTTACTGGTCAAAATTTCCTTGATGTTGAGTTAGGTCGTATTAGCGGTTTAGTCTTTGAAGACAAAAATGCCAATAATGTCTATGACAATGGCACAGATACTTTAATCACTTCGAGTAATCAAACAATCTTTATTGATTTATATGATAGCAATGATCAATATTTGGTTACTCGCATTGCGGATCAAAATGGAGCGTATGTATTTGATAACTTATTCCCTGATACCTACAAAGTAGTTCAACGGAATCAACCAGTGGGCTATAATGATGGTTTTGATAGTACAGGTTTATCTTCTCCTCAAGATATAGTTCCTAACAGTGACCAAACAGATCAATTAACAGGTTTAACTATTAATCCGGGTACAACCTTAATTAATCATAATTTTGGCGAAGTGATGCCCGTCGGTCAGAAAAACATTATTAATGGTACTGGAGGTCGTGACACCATCACAGGTACAACGGGAGGCGATTTTATTACTGGTTTGAAAGGAACTGATTTCCTTACCGGTGGCGGTGGAGATGATCATTTCTTCTACAATATTTCTGTGGATAATGTGGCTTTAGAAGTACCTGAACCCAGCGCCCTCCTCGGTTTAATTACGATTGGGGGTTTAGGGTTTTTAGGTGGTAGAGGAAAGAAGAAGTAGCCCTCACCCCAACCCCTCTCCCACAGGAGAGGGGCTTTTTTTTTGGATGTGGTGGTGGGTAAGGTAATTTTGAAAGTTCTTTTTTTGCTTTCTTTAAAAACTCAATTTTATCTTATCACAAAGTCTTTTTTTGTTGCGTGGAGGGCGCTTTTTAAGTAAGAAGTAACAAGTAATAGGTTTTAGGGGGTGGTGGAGGGCGCTGGATTTTAAGTAATAGGGAGATAGAATAAAATTAAGATAGAATCAGAGAATTAAGATTTGAGGAGAAAAAAGATTATGGTGGTAGAAAGATGGACAGATGAAATGCTCGATCAACTAGGAGCAAATATCAGTGGATTATATGGTACAGTCAGTGAAATGCAAGGTTCAATTAGTGAGCTACGGGAAACTGTTGCGGATATGCACGAAAGTATGACGGATATGCGCGAAAGTATTAATGGTTTAAATGTCACTTCACAAGCATTGTTACAACTTGCCGCTCAACAACAGCAAAAAAGTCGTGAATTAGAGGAAAAACAAGCCGAAAATGATAAGCGATTCAATGTTTTATTAGAGGAAGTGCGTTTTTTAATTCATAGTCAAAATAAAAACTCTGACAATGAATAAAATTTGGTCAGGTTTTAGAGAATAAGTAAGAGGTTTTGGAATGGGGTGAAGGGCGCTGGTATGATTTTAACTGTACTTATCTACCAAGTTGTTGGTTTAAAGTTTTCATCATTAGTGATAATCACGTTATCACCATTTTGAGTTAAGACAAATAGACCTTTTTGATAAGCATAATTTGCCACCTCATCAGTAACGATCATAGCGCCCACCGCCCCGTAAGCCCTCATGTCTTGATAACGAGGCATCAGTCGTTTAAACTTATTTAAACGCTCTAAATGTTCATCTATATCTCTTTGATTTAATTTACTTTTGACTTCCACCAAAACGACTTCGGTATTATTCACTACTAATAAATCTATTTCTAAACCACCATCATCTCGTTTAACAGTAACTCCCGAATGCAATTCGTGAACATCAATATCTCGTTGACGAAATAATCTGACCGCCGAGGGGCGCACCTCAGACTCCACAAATTCACCTAAACGATTGCCGAGTTGACCGATTTGCTTACCTACTCGTTTGATTTGTTTATCTGTTTCTTGAAAACGTCGATCTGTTTCTTTTTGCGCAGTGATTAATTCTGCTAGTAGTCTCCAAACATCATCCGCTGTCGTGGTCATAATCTCTATTGACGAATCTTTATTTCTCTCTTCTATTATAAATCTTGGTTGTGATGGAAAGAGCTATTTTAAGTCATGGGTAATAACTAAGAGCTTCTTGGGGAAGTGAAAAGCTCACCGTTTCTTCTTTTGTTACACTCAATTTTGATAAAACATATAATTGATTTTGCTGACATACTTACAATAAAAGTAGCTAGTCTTATGATTAATAAACAAAGTCAAATAATTAATGTTAGAACAAATTAAACAAATCGCCCAAGAAATTAATCCCCGTCTCATTGAAATTAGAAGGCATTTTCATGCTCATCCTGAATTGAGTGGACTAGAATATCAAACTTCTGCTTATGTGGCTGGGGTGTTATCCTCCTGTGGTTTAAACGTCACGGAAGGCGTAGGCAAAACAGGGGTGATGGGGGAATTAGTAGGCATGAAGTCTTCTCCTCGTTACCTTGCTATTCGCACGGATATGGATGCTTTACCCATTCAGGAAACCAGCGCCCTCCCCTTTTCATCCCAAAATAAGGGAGTGATGCACGCCTGTGGTCATGATTTACATACTACCTTAGGATTGGGTACAGCCATGATTTTAGCCCAACTTAAAGACCATTTATCAGGGCAGATTCGTTTTATCTTCCAACCGGCTGAAGAAACGGCACAGGGTGCTAGATTAATGGTAGGAGAAGGGGCAATGAACAACATTGATGCTATTTTTGGGGTTCATGTCTTTACGTCTATTCCTGCCCAAGTGGTGGGCATTAGAGAGGGTGCTTTAACTTCTGCCATGGATGATGTAGAGATTATTATTCAAGGGGAAGCAGGTCACGGCGCGCGCCCCCATCAAGCCATCGATGCCATTTGGATTGCCTCTCAAGTCATTACTAGTTTACAACAGGCTATCAGTCGTACTCATAATCCCCTTGATCCCATTGTAGTTACTATTGGGCAAATTGAGGGGGGAAGGGCGCCGAATATCATCGCCGATCAAGTAAAAATGACCGGCACCGTGCGCTGTCTTAATCCTCAAGTGAGGGCTGATTTACCCCATTGGATTAAGAATATTGTGGAGGGAGTCTGTAACATTTATGGAGCGAAAGCAATTATTAATTATGAGCATCGTTTGCCCAGTGTACAAAATGACCCTCATTTAACTCAACTTATCGCCCAGTGTGCCATAGAAGCCCTCGGTAGTGATCATGTGCAGATGATTCCTGAACCTTCCATGGGAGCTGAAGATTTTGCGGTATATTTAGATCATGCACCCGGTGTGATGTTTCGTTTAGGGGTAGGCATTGCGGGTCAAAAAAATTATCCCCTACACCATCCCCGTTTTATGTTGGATGAATCTTCCATTTATACAGGGGTAGTCACCATGGCTTATTCTGCTTATAATTATCTTTCTCGCCCGTAGTCCAAGGGGCAAAGTTAAAAGGGCAAAGGTTTCAATATCCATAAATCAATTAAAAATAATCTTAGTTCAATTTATTGAACGGAATACTATTGGTTCCGTGTAATGAATTACACGGTGGGTAAATTCCGAAGATACAATTTTTTAATAACCCACCTTCCGCATACTTCAAAAAAAAGCAAAAATATTACAATGAATAAGAGT
>JACYMF010000026.1 GCA_015272165.1 Cyanobacterium sp. T60_A2020_053 | reverse complement strand
CGATTTTTTTGTTGGTTCGTTTACATCCCCCGTTGATTTCAGTGGGTATTTTTTTTGTTGAGAAATTCAACGGGGGTCTTTCACTCACATTTCAAGATAAAATGTTTATTCCATTTTTCTTTTCTAGGATTAAATAGGGGTTGCTGAAAAAGTATTTTGGTGAGGGGAGGTGTCAGGCTTCGGGTGTCAGGTTTCGCGGTGAAATGCTTGTAAATTAAAGACTTTAGCCAAATAGTTACTTTTCATAAATTGCTCATTTGTATCAATTATTTTTGATTTTTTTCCAAGTTTAAATTACGAATAGTCTGATTAATAAAACTTAGATAATCATCGATTTCTTCATAGCAATCTAATTCTTCTTCTTCTTGAAGATTAAGTTCTGATTCTTTTTGCTTTTCTATTAATTCATTAATGCGATTATTAATAGCAGAAGAAGCTCGAAGAATGGGGATATTTTCTATTATTTGAATACTGATAATGCCCTCTAATGATAATCGACTATTATTTTTAAATGGGGATATAACTTCTATATTCATCATTTAATTGTTACTAAAAAAATGTTATTTCTAATTTACTACATTTTCATAAGTGGGTAAGCAAAACTAATGGGGTATTTGATCATTAGTGATGATGCCCTCAATGTTGCCCTCGTTACGGTGGCAAAAACTTTAAATCCTAATATCAGAATTATCAATCGTTTAAATAATCATACTTTAGGGGAAAGATTAGACCACACTTTGAGCGATCATTTTTCCATGAGTGTACCATCTTTAGCGGCGCCCATCTTCGCTTTTGCTGCTACTGGGAATAAAGCCATCGGGCATTTGAAATTATTTGAGCAATCATGGGCGCTAAGGGAAGAGGTTATCAACGAAAATCATCCTTGTTATGGATTGCCCTAGCCACCATGATTACACCGAATCATCATCCCTTTTGTGGTCAAAAAATCGAAAAAGTTGCTCCTCAAGCAGATTTTGTGCCTCTTTACCTCAGTCGAGGCGGAAAAAATCTCCACAGTGGGGATTTACTCAAAACAGAGTTAGAAAGTAATGATATTTTATATTTAACCATACCAGCTCACCGCTTAGAGCAACTATGGCGGGAACCAAACTCCACTGTTAACTCTGGGATGCCTCTTTTATATTGAGCAAGGTAGGCAGAGAGAAAAGGGATATTATGTAATAATTCATTATTTCTTATCAATTATCAATTATTTTCATGACTAAATCTTATCCCCTCAAATTGATTTTTGCTGACACCCTAACCATTTTTTGGGCAGAATGGCTAGACTTGCGAGCGCGCCTCACCCAAATTGCTGCCACCGGGTTAATTTCACCATTAATCTATGTTTTAGCCTTTGGTTTAGGGTTAGGTAGTACAATTGATCGAGTCAGCGCCCCTCCCGTCGGCAATAGCTATCTCGAATTTATTTTACCCGGCATGGTAGCCCTATCCTCCATGACGATTAGTTTTGGCGGTACAACTTTTTCCATTTGTGGCGACAGACTATTTAGCAAAACCTTTGAAGAATTGCTATTATTACCAGTGCATCCCCTCGCCCTACATCTCGGCAAAGTTTTAGCAGGTATTATCAGGGGATTAATGACAGCATTTTCTGTTATCCTCGTGGCGGTAATTTTTACAGGTAAAATTTTTAGTTTTATTAATCCCCTATTTTTGACGGTTGTAGTGCTTAATTGTGCCGTTTTTGCTGGAATTGGGGTAATTATCGGCTTAAGGGTGAAATCCCTTGAAGCAGTGGGGCTGTACAACAATTTTTTAATAGTACCCATGTCTTTTTTAGGAGGAACTTTTTTTGTACCCCAAACCTTACCACTTTTTCTCAAAATTGTTGTTTACTGTTTACCCTTAACTTATACCACCAGCGCCCTCCGCGCCGCCGCTTATCAGCCGTTATCCCAATTTCCTTGGTATAGTATTCCCGTTTTAGGAATTATCGCCATTATTCTTGCTTTCATTGGCGCTTATCAATTTTCCCATCAACAAGAATAATGTTATGAGGGGAGGTATCAGGTTTTGGGTGTCAGGTGTCGGGTAAAATACTTATAAATTAAAGAGTTAAGCCAGATACTAAAAATAATCTTAGTTCAATTTATTGAACGTAATTCCGTTGGTTCCGTGTAATTCATTACACGGTGGGTAAATTACGAAGATATAATCTTTTTAGAACAAATTCCCGAATAACTAAAAATACCGCAGGATATTTAATAATAGCTAAAATCAGCAACGCCTAAAATTTAACACCCAATCAAAACCATGTCAATTTTTCCCTTAGTTTCCATAGTCATCCCTACCTATAGACGGGAGAGGGCGCTGGTGGATTCTATTAATGATGTCTTAAAACAAGAATATCCTCGTTTTGAAGTCATTGTAGTGGATCAAACCCTCGAACATACCAGCGAAGTTGAATCTTTTTTAAGGGCGCAACATAAAGCTAAAACTATAAAATGGTATCGAGTCAAGTGGGCAAGTTTACCAAAAGCTCGAAATTATGGAGTGGCGAAGGGCGCTGGGGAAATCATTATTTTCATTGATGATGATGTGCAACTTCCTGACGAATATTTGTTTAATCACGTCCAAAATTATCTTAATAATCCTCAACTGGGAGCAGTAGCTGGAAGGGTGCTAGACCGCATGAAGTCACTGAATGCCGAAACAGGAGAAAAAGGTTATTCCACTACCTTAAAACAAAACTTAGACCCCTTAGCGAGTGATCCGGGCTTGGCTTGGTATCATCTTGATTTTGTTTATTTAATCAAAGCTCAAAAAATCATTACAGCGAGGGGTTGTAATATGTCTTTTCGGCGCGATATTTTTACTAAACATAATATTTGGTTTGATGAGAGATTTAGGGGTAGTGCAGTGAGGGAAGAGTCAGATTTTTGTTTGCGCTTACGCCAGACAGGTTATTATATTTGGTTTGATCCAGAATCAAGATTAATTCATTTAGGAGAAGAAACAGGGGGATGTCATGACATTGCTACCAAATCTTTTAGTTATCAGTTAGCCTTTTACCATAATCATTTTTTAATGGGCTTAAAAAATTTGACACTGCCACAGCAAGGGCGCTTTTATCGCAAGTTGTTTGATTGTCACGTCTTAGGTAATCCTCCTTGTAATAAAAGTGGTTCTTTTGATAAAGTAATTTTACGAGGTGTATTTTATTTTTTAGGTTTTTTGGATGCTATAAAAACTTATCTTTTAAGTTTCACTTATCGCCCTTCCATTTCAGATGAAAATTAAAATAACTTTTGGCTCTATCACTTTGAGTATGATAAATTATGTCTAAAAAAAGGTGTCAGGTATTAGGTGAAATGCCAACCATAAATTTATAACAATTGCATTTTTAAAATATCGAAACTATTATATCTCAAAGGTTTTATTCCTCATTTATTATTAATTTGTCATAACTACTGTAGAAGAGTCATAACTTTTTTTCATCGTATTTCGGGCTTCTAGCCCGAAACTAGATTAACTTTTTTCTCTCAAAATACTGTATTCCTTTATTATAAATCAACAGTCATTGATAAAAGCTGGGAATTTTTAAAAGGCTATCATTATGCTAGAATTTTTAACTTATAAACCTTTTTACTATCCACTATCCACTTCCCTCACAACACCACTTTTTCAGCAAAGCCTAATTAATTCTTTACCTACCTATTAATTCATAATTCATAATTTATAGTTTCTTGGTTAAAATCAATAGTATTAGTCATAGTTTACTAAGGTGACTAAAAAACTACTATTGAATCATAACCTGATGAATCCCCTAAAATTAGATTTTAAAACCCTGTTTCCCTTTGCGCTAGATCAATTTCAAGTTGAAGCCATAACCCTTCTGGATGAAGGAAAATCAGTCTTAGTCAGCGCCCCTACTGGTTCAGGAAAAACTCTGATTGGGGAGTATGCTATTTATCGGGCGTTAATTAGTGGGCAAAGGGTATTCTACACCACCCCCCTCAAAGCCCTTTCTAACCAAAAATTTCGAGACTTTCAGCAAAAATTTGGACAAAATTTCAATAAAGAATTAGGCATTTACCGAGAAATTGGTTTAATTACTGGTGATGTTTCCATTAATGCTGATGCACCCATCGTTGTTATGACCACGGAAATTTTTCGCAATATGCTTTATGATACTCCCATCGGGCAAGTTGGCACATCCGTGCGTAATGTACAGAGCGTTGTATTAGATGAATGCCATTATATTAATGATCCGGGTCGTGGTACAGTGTGGGAAGAATCAATCATTTATTGCCCCCCTCATATTCAATTAGTCGCCCTCAGTGCCACGGTGGGTAATCCTCAGCAACTTTGTGACTGGATTAATAACGTGCGCCGTTATCATTTTCAACAAGGAGATTTTAGTCGTTGTGAATTAGTTTATTCTGATTTTCGTCCCGTGCCTTTAAAATTTTATTTTAGTCATAGTAAAGGTGTAGAAAATCTTTTTAAAGATAATAAAAATACTAAACTTAATCCTAAATTAAAACCTCTTTTAAAAACGAATAAAAGAGGAAGATTTGATCGTCAAAACTGCCCTACGATAAAAGGACTAGTACAGCAGTTAAATAACCAAAAGATGCTTCCAGCAATTTACATCATCTTTAGTCGTAAAGGTTGCGATCAAGCTGTTGATAGTCTTAATTATGTTAACCTTGTAACAGTAGCAGAAAGCAAAAACATATTATTGTATTTGCTGAATTTTTTATTATTAGAAAGTATAGAACTACAAGATAAAATCAGCGATTTTGCCAGAAAAGAGCATGAAATGACCTACGATAAAATTGATAACTTTATCAAGAAAAAAGAGAACTCAGGTACTGAATTAATCGAATTTTTAACCGCTCAACCCCTCTTAAAAGAAAGAATTTTACGGTTTTTAGGAGATAATAGCGAATTAGTCAGGGCAAATCAACTCGAACCCTTAACCAGAGGCATCGCAGCGCACCATGCCGGTATTTTACCCGCTTGGAAAGAATTAGTAGAGCGCTTATTTGAACAAGGTTTGATCAAAATTGTTTTTGCTACTGCTACCCTCGCCGCCGGAATTAATATGCCAGCGCGCACCACCGTTATTTCCGCATTAAGGAAAAGAGGCGATGACGGTATCCGTAATTTAACCCCCTCAGAGTTCCTGCAAATCGCTGGGAGGGCAGGAAGAAGGGGTATGGATGAGGTGGGGTACGTTATCACCGTGCAAACCCCCTACGAAGGCGTAATGATGGCTTCTCAGTTAGCCAAAGCGCCCCCCGAACCGTTACGGAGTTGGTTCACTCCGAGTTATGGTATGGTGTTAAATCTGTTACAAAAACACAGTTTAGCGGAAGCCAAACAACTATTAGAGTTAAGTTTTGCGGAATATTTAGCCAAATTACAATTAAATCCTCAAGAAGAGGCAATGTCTAATTACACCAGAGAATTAGCGCGCCTCGATGTCACCCTCGCTGGGCATAATAGTAGAGATTTAGCAGGTTATGAAAAACTGAAAGAGAGGCTAAAACAAGAGAAAAAAATCCTCAAGTTATTTCAGAAAAATTGGCGACAGGAAAGAGCAAAGCAAATTATGCCTTTTTTAGCTGATTTACCATTAGGAAGTATTTTGAGTTTAAACCGTGAAAATCGCAAAAATGCTTACGTTACGGAAGGGGTTTTGGTCGGAAAAATTAGCCAAAGTAATCAAGAATTTTTACTTTGTTTAGGGAAGGATAACTGTTGGTATGTTGCCTCTCCTAGCGATGTTGTGGATATTAACTCCGCTTCAATTCCCCCTAATTTAGTAGAAAATTTATACTTACCAGAACTAACTAATCCTAGTGTGGGTAAATGGGGCGAAGGAGACGAAAATAGCGCCCCTGTGAGTAATTTAATTCAGGAATATGAGCAACCTTACAATACCACCAGTGAAGAGATTATCAGTCAAGAAAAACGCATCGAAGCGGTGGAAAATTTGATCAAACAACATCCGTTGGATAAGGTAGATAAAATTGGGGTGTTGATGCGCGCTAATCGTAAACGCCTAGAAATCAAAGACGAATTAACCAAAATTCAAAGTCAGTATCAGCGTCTCAAGTCCAATAGTTCGTATTATTGGCAAGAATTTTTGGCTCTAATTGAGATTTTGCAAGAGTTTCGGGCGCTGGATGGTTACAAACCCACTACATTAGGAGAAGTGGCATCGGTATTACGAGGGGAAAATGAGTTATGGTTAGCTTTAGCGCTAACTTCCGGGCGCCTAAATCCTTTACCTCCCCATCATCTCGCCTCCGCTATCACTGCTTTAATTAGTGAGCCTCCCCGTTTTGATACTTGGGTTAGTTATCAACCGTCATTGGAGGTGTTGAGGGCGCTGGGGGTAATGAAAATGGATGACGATAATTCCTACAATCCTGAGCAGGAAATTTCCGAAATGAGACGCAAGTTATATCAATCTCAAAATCGCCGTGAGGTGACGATGCCTGTGTATTTGGAAAGGGATGTAATTGGTTTATCTGAGGCTTGGTGTCAAGGGGTAACATGGGATGAACTTTGTTCTAGCACTACCCTTGATGAGGGCGATATTGTACGAGTTTTACGGCGCACGGTGGATGTATTATGTCAAATTCCTCAAATTCATAGTATTGACTATCAGTTATTAGAAAATGCCCAAGAGGCTTTTCTGAAAATGAAACGTTTTCCTATTTAATTTTCGTTGTAAGAAGGGTTCTTAAATCCCTTCTTTTCAATTCAATGGTACTTCAAGCTATCTTTAAATTCATCCGTTGCCCTTTACTGTTTGCCCTTTTGACTAATGTCTCAATTTCCCCATGACGAGTTTGCTAAAGAATATTTACCGGAATTGTATCAAGACTACGGTATTGTTGAGCCTTCTGTTGATATTCTGAGTGAGAAAAAGGAGGTCGATTTGTTATTCACCCCTACTAAACCAGTACCAACGACACCTGAGACGTTAGGATTATTAGGGAAACTAGCGCACTCCACCTGTTTAATAGAAGTATATCGTAATGCAGTTACCCCTCAACAAATCAAAGAATGTGTTTTTAAATTAATTGCTGTACAAAATCGAGACATAAACTTAACGAAAAAAGATAATATTGAAGGAAAACCAGCTTTTTTATGGATTATCACCCCGACTATTTCCCCGACTCTCCTAAAACAATTTGGAGCGAATGCCAAAGAAAATTGGGAAAAGGGTATTTATTTCCTGCCAGAAGGCTTCAATAGTGGAATAGTAGCGATTCATCAATTACCAGAAGATAGAAATACCTTATGGTTAAGAATTTTAGGGAAAGGCAACAAACAAATTAAAGCCATTGAAGAAGTAAAAGAATTACCGAGAGATTATCCTTATCGAGATAGTGTATTAGAATTAGTCTATGGGCTGTTAGATAAATTGGAAACGAAACAAAGACAAAAACAAATCAAAGAAGATGAGGTATTAATCATGAGTTTAAGACAAATCTACCGTGATAAAATGGCTGAAATTCAACGGGAAAGCGAACAGCGAGGGAAGTTAGAGGGGAAGTTAGAAGGGAAGTTAGAAGGTGAAAAACAAGGAAAGTTAAAAACAGTGCCACTTTTAAGACAACTGGGCATGAGTGTGGAAGAAATTGCTACTCGTTTAGAGTTACCCCTTGAAGATGTTATTAAAGCTAGTCAAAATTAAGATAATGGTGGCGCGCGCCACCCCAGCCAGGCCCATAACTCTATATTATAATTTAGTTTTTTAATTGCTCAACTTACTAATTTCATACTTAACTTTGATTAATAATTCCTTAACTTCTTTCATCATTTTTTCTTTTGTTTGATCCTTTTCAATCAATTCATTTCTTTTTAAATTTAAGTCATATATTTCCTCATTATAAAAATCTAAAGAATTGGCAATACTGACTTTATAATCGTTGCTGATTTCTTTGGCTAAATTACGATAATCTTGTCTTACATCGGTTCTTCCTTTCTGTAATTCTTCTTCATATTTAGCTCGATCACCTTCTTCCTTAAACGCCATAAATAGATCAATTCCCACGCCAAATACAGCTAAAAGAGGACCAGCAAATCTAATATTTTTAGCCATCTTAAATGCGCCCCAAGGCTTGAATTTTACCCCTAACATTTTTCCAGCGTCATAAACAAAATTTCTCGTAGCTTTAGATGCGAAACTTCCGACACTGTGAAGGGTATTAGATGCAACTTTTCCCACAGCATAATTAGAGTTTAAATTTTTATGATTGTAGTCTGAATTTTTCTTCATTTCTTGTAACTCTAATTCAATAGCCTTTCCTAACGGAGAATCTTCTAATTCTTGTAATTTATTTTCGAGATCCTCAATTTCTGATTTTAAATCATTATTAATATTATTGATCGTTGTTTCCGTTAATATTTTCATCTCGTTATCACAATTATTAATTTCTTCCCTAATTTCATCTTCTTGGTGGTTTCCATCTATTTTATTGGCTACTTTATCACCAATCATAATTATTTCATGCTCTAATTGATCTAAAGCAGAAATATAAATATTTTTTGCTCTAACCTGAGATGCTTTTAAAATACTTTCTTTTCGTCTTAATAATTCCAATAAGTTATTACCCACATTTTCTTCCTGATTAAACTGATTTGATAATATTGTTAGTAAATCAGATAATTTATGTAAAGGGGTAATTAACTTTGCTGATAATTTATTATTCTCAATAAGTATTTCCAAAGATTCCAAGAAATTATTAAAATTAGATTCTTCTAATAAAAACTCTTTCTCATCTTCATCATTTTCATAACGAGATTCTAAATAATAATTAGCATCAATAAAACAGGTATAAAAATCTTGATGGTGATGAGGTTTCAGCACTTCTTGAATAGTTTTTAAAAGTTCACTTATTTCTCCTGTTTCACGACTCATTTTATTAATAACTAACATCATTTGTCCAACTCTTTGCATATCTTCTGCCACTCGTTTAAAAAACTCAGCACCTTGAGGATTAAATAATTCATTTGGCACAACAAAAACTAATAAATCTGAGCGAGAAATTTTATTGAGGGTGATTTCATCATGATCATTTCTTCCTGCGTAAATTCCGGGCGTATCAACTAATAAAACATCATTCCAACTATATTCTGTTATTTTATCCGTGCAAATTTCAGAACTAATGGCAATAGCTGAATCTCCGGTTAATGATTTAATTAAAGTAGATTTTCCTGCATTATATTGACCAATAAAAGAAATGGTTAAAGTTGGCTGTTTTTGATGCTCATGCCAAAAGTTATTATAGTCTTCTAATAACATTTGAACTTCAGGATGTGAATAATTACTTAATCTAGCTAAACTGAATTTAACTAAATTATTAACAGCTTCAGATTGTTGAGTAAATTTTAAATTAGACATAGTTTAAGTCTCTTAATTTTATAATGGTTTATTGTTTAGTTTTTCATGATAATGAGGTACATTGATTATTGTCAAGTCCCCCTTTTTAAGGGGGATTTAGGGGGATCGTCTTGTGCCTAATCGTCACAATAATTGCTATATTATTAGTCATTGAAACTTTGTTCCATCAGTTCATGATCATTTTTTAACTCATTCAGTTGTTTTTCTATTGCCTGTTCAGCTATAAATATTTGTTGGTTAATAAATGATAACTCTTTAAGAGAAAATTCTAAAGGAGATAAAATATCTTTTTCAATCTCTTTTAGTTTTGGCTTAACTTCATTTTGGAGTTCAATTATTAATTCTTTTTCTTTCTTCTTTAATTGTGCAACTAGATCATTTTTTCTTTTTTCCTTTTCTTCATTGAATTTTCTTTTTTCATCTTTTTTCACCTTATCAGAAATCCAATTAAAAATAGCAGTTAAACCAAGACCAATAGCCGGAATAACAGGATTGGAAAAAAAGACTGCCACACCTATCGCACCTAATAATATACCTAAGCCTCTAAGTACATTGCCAAATATTCCTTCATTTACCTTGTCAAAATTGATATTAAAATTTATATTTTTGGCATCATAACTATATTCTTTTTCAAATTCTGAGAGTTTTTCTTTTAATTCTATCTCCATCGTTTTAAATATTGTAGGTATAGATTCTTTTAGCTTGTCTTCTAATTCTTTTTGTTTATCTTTCCATTTTGTTTCAGCATTTTTTTTCCCTGCTGTTTCATCAATAAAGGCTGGAATTGTTTGTGTAAATCGACTAAATATAGCTCTTACGTCAGTATCAATTTTTTTATCCTTATCTTTAATAAAATCATTAAATAGTTTTTTTAATTCTTTTTCTTCTTTCTGTAAAAAAGTAATTTGAGAATTAATATCTTGTTTAATAATTAATAATTGTTGTTTTATGTTATTTATCAAGACTTTTGTGCCATCAAAAAATGTAGAAGCCCGTCTTTTATTGCCATTACTATAAATATCTTCTGCAATAATGGAATAAACTTGATCTAATCGACTTAATTCCCATAATTTAGTTTTATAATTCTTATATTCTGGTAAATTACTTAAAAATCCAGCCCTTGCTTGAATATCAATAATTTGAACTTGATTAATATTGAGATGTTGACTAACGCATTTTTGGATATGATTATGATGTCCTGATAATCTTTCCTGATCAAAAATTCTGTCTGGTTTAGTTAAAAATCTATTTAATTGTGTTTCAGTTTCTAATTTTGTCTTAACATTTAAAAGAACAATAAAAGGCTTATTGATTTGGGTTAACCTTGCCATTTCTTCAAATTCTCCGGGTTGCACCGAATCATCGCTAGTGAGGAATAACACCATATCCGCTTCATCAACCTTTTTTGTTGCCTTATGGGTATCTTCTTCTCCGTTATAGGCTTCAATACCCGGAGTATCTATCAATCGTAGATGATTCCATTGATATTCGTGGACATCTCTGGTGGTGCGTTGCCCTCCCTTGCCGATGGTGCTACCATCACCATTAGTTAAGGCTTCCCTAAGAGTGCTTTTTCCAGCTCTTGTGCGTCCAAATAAGACGATACTATAATCTGATAAATGTATTTTTTTCTTAGCTAAAGATGATTTTAATTCGTCAATATCTTTATTTAAAATCTCTTTAATAGCTGAGATAACTTGGTCAAATGATTTTTTAAGCTCTTTATTTTTGTGTTGATGTGATATGGAGATTTCCTGATCTAAACTCTTGATAAGATTTCGTAATATTTTATTAATTTCATTACTATATTTTAAAGCGATTTCACAAGAGATGTAAGCAGTTTGTTGACAGGATTTTAAAGCTGATTGTAATTCTGAAGTAGAAATTATTTGTTTCTTATCTTTTGACGTTAATAAATCTTTATTCTCGTTTGCTTTAAATTTAACGGCTGATTCCATTAAAATATTTTTATGTTTTTGTCTAATTTTTTGGTTAACAAAATTATTAATATCTTGACGCAATAAATCTACTCCTCGAATGTCCATTTTTGGGCTATCTTCTGTGGGATTATAACCTCTTGTGCAAGTTAAATAAATTTTATCAACATTGAGATAGTTAGCCCATTGAGAGACGGTATAATTTATCCAATCAGAAAAGCAGTTATCCCATTTATCAATACCATTTAAAACAACAAATACATTAGATTTATAGATACTTAGTTTTTGAAAAATGTATTTATGTCCATACACTGGATAACCGTCAATAACGAGAATGACTAAATCCATATCATTGATTATATTTATGATTTTATGATTTTCAAAATATTCATCATGTATAGGAGGGGTATCAATTAAATAAATATCATCATTAAAAAATTTTTGAATCGCAAAATCTTTTGTTAAGTTAGGTTGTATTCCTACTTTGCTGACTTGTAAGGCTTCCTTGCGACTTAATTTTAACAAGGCATTCATTAAGGAACTTTTGCCTGTGTTACTCCTTCCCAAAATGGCGATATTGAAGGTTTGGGATAAATCGATATTTTCTAGCATAGTCACAATTCCCCTCGGTCTTGATTTTTCTCTCTATCTAATTATCAGGAAAGTTTTGGGAATTTATGCGCATTTTTTATTAATTTTTTTGGAAGATTTTACATTCTGAAGTAAATCAACAATTAATTTTACTACTAAGGGGGAGGGCGCCCTCCACCTCAGCATCGATATTGTTAACCAATTTCCCACACCAAAAGAATAATTAATTAATCATATACAACAAAAAAAAAAGCCCCTCTCCTGTGGGAGAGGGGTTGGGGTGAGGGCAATAAAACTTTGCACAATTCCTAAAATTTATTTGCGCTATTTTATAATTTTAATGATATAATTCAGGTGATAATTAACATAGTTTAAATTATGCCAATCAGCAATCAAATAAAATCAATTGCCTATGGTGTTTTGATTAGTTCTTTTTTTACTATAGCTCTACAGGGAGAGGCGAAGGGCGCTACCCTTACTATTGATGATTTCAGTCAAGCTGGAACTGCAAATGATTCCTGTAGCTTTCTGAACTATGGTCAGTGTGTTTATTTTAATGGTACTGGGGTGCTAACCAATACTCAAACTGGATTTAATGAAGCAAACGTAGTAGGTGGCTCAAGACAATTCGATATAGCCGGAAGTAATTTGAATGGGACGACACCTGCAGTTATTCGAAACTCAGCGAACTTCGGTCGTAGTACAGATGGACAATTTCTGCTAATAGGAAATCAAGGTGGATTCAATAGTAGAGGCACTGCTACTTACAACGCAAATGGGGCTGGTTTAAATCTGGGGTCTGGAAACGCAAGAGACTTCGATTTGAGTGCTTTTGATTTTTTTGAATTTATTTTTAGCGACCTAGACCAAGATGCGATGTTAACTTTAAATTTTACCAGTGATTTAGGAGGTACACCTATTATTCAGTCTTTGTCTCAAGACCTCGTCGCTTTTGCTCCATCTGAAACTACAAGAACTGTACAGTTTGATTTAGGGCTTTTTACGAATATCGATTTTACCGATATTGATGTGATTTCATTTGCCATTGAAGGTAGAGCAAATAATTTAGATGCTCAATTTGATCTGGTTCAATTTAACAGCGCTGAAGTACCTGAACCCAGCGCACTCATCCCCATTCTCGGTTTAGGAGGTTTAATCCTCACATCTCGTAGAAAAAAGCCTAATCAAGATAAAAATGACAAAATAGACTAAATTTTTGCTCATGAAAAATAAAAGTTAACACCTTGTCTGGTTTTCTCTTGTAGAGATGATAAGGTGTTTTTAAAGCATACGCTGATTAATTTAGTAATGTTGATTTATAAGATATAAGGCATACCACAAGCATCAAAATTATAATAAAGTGTCACTAATCATCGGCGCCCGACAATAAGGCATTTGATGAATAAGAAACGCTTGTTTCACACGACGAATCAAATCAGTTTGATAGACAAATTCATCCCTCGCATCCATAGGATAACAACGTAACTTAAAACGAGTTCCCCATATTTCCTCCTTCATCACCACCACAATAGGTAACTTTAACTGAGTATATCTGCTACTGTAGGCGGCTTGATAAAGAATATCAATGACTTTTTCATGATCCGCTTGATGATCCAAAAAAAACTCCGTAGCTACCTGCGCCTCTAATTCCCCAGCATTAGCATTAGAAATGGGTTCTGTCCATGTCTTATTATGGGGGATAGTCACCAAATTATCATCAGGGGTTTGAATTTGAATACCCCTCAAACCATAACCCACCACTTCACCATAATGATCAGCGATAGAAATTCGGTCTCCCACTCGATAGGGTGTCTCAAATAGGGCAACTACCCCAGCAATAATCGAGCTAATATAGTCTTTGAAGGCAAAACCGAGCGCCACCGCCAATGTACCAGTTAAGGCGATCAAATTAGCTTCTGAAAGATTAAGGAATAGGTGAACTAGATAAGCGATGGTAATAACTAAAATTAATCCCTTCCAAAAGGGTAAAGATTGTTTAATTAGTAATCGGTAACTGCGAGGCACTTTTTCCGCTAGCCAATTAGTCACTTTTTGGATTACAGTAGTTGCGCCATAGGCAATAAAAATAGCAACTAAACCAAAAAGAATTTTTTGCCAAGTAATCTTATTGACTAAATCTTCTGACAATCCTTTTGGTACTTCGATTTGAGCTAAAATAACGATTTTCTGAAAGGATAAGCCCAAAGGTGATAAAAAATTGACCATAATCTTAATTTACCAAATATGTGGTTTAAAGTCTGGACTATTCTTAATGATAATATGATCGCCGGAGGGCGCTAAAACGAATAATCCTCTACTATAAGCGTAATTTGCCACCTCATCTGTCACCACCATAGCGCCCACCGCCCCATAAGCCTTCATCTGTTCATAGCGAGGCATCAATGTTTTAAACTTATCTAAACGCTCTAAATGTTGGTCTATATCTTTTTCCGTTAATTTACTTTTCACTTCCACCAAAACAACTTCTATGTCATTAACAACTAATAAATCAATTTCTAAGCCACCGCCCTCACGTTTGACGGAGATATTAGAATGTAATTCGTGAACATCAATATTTCTTTCTTTAAATAATTTTACCGCCGAGGGGCGAACTTGCCACTCCACAAATTCCCCTAAACGATTACCTAAAGTGCCGATTTGTTTGTTGACTTGTTTAATTTGTTGATCGGTTTTTTGGGCTTGTTCTTTTAAAATCCGTTCAGTTTCTAAAGATTGCTCTTTTAAAATCCTCTCTGTGTCTTGAAAACGTCTTTCTGTTTCTTTTTGAGCGATAGTCAATTCCCCCAATAGTTGCCAAACATCATCCGCCGTGGTAGCCATAATTTATACCATTATTGTATTTTTCTTCGTTCATTGTAAGCTAGTTTGCATTTTAGTTATCTGTTTTAAAAGTTTCAGATTTCCCTAAATCTCCCTTATTAAGCAGGGCGTTTTCAAAGTTGGCATCAAAATGCTTTACCCTCACCCCCAACCCCTCTCCCACAGGAGAGGGGAGCAATATTTTCTATTATTTAATTAGTTAATAGTTAAAAACCTCTGGAAGAATCTTTTTTCATCAAAAAGAATCAAAACTTATTACTTTGTCTCAACTAAAAATTTGAGAATGAAAACCCCCTGCTTGTTGCCCTCTTGCCTTCCTTTGTTATTATAGCTTTAAGAAAAATAAAATACACAATGAATTTTGCTTACTTACTTACCAAATATGCGGATTAAATTCGGGACTATTTTTTATGATAATATGATCGCCGGAGGGCGCTAAAACGAATAATCCTTTGCTGTAAGCGTAATTTGCCACCTCATCTGTCACCACCATAGCGCCCACCGCCCCATAAGCCTTCATCTGTTCATAGCGAGGCATCAATGTTTTAAACTTATCTAAACGCTCTAAATGTTGGTCTATATCTTTTTCCGTTAATTTACTTTTCACTTCCACCAAAACAACTTCTATGTCATTAACAACTAATAAATCAATTTCTAAGCCACCGCCCTCACGTTTGACGGAGATATTAGAATGTAATTCGTGAACATCAATATTTCTTTCTTTAAATAATTTTACCGCCGAGGGGCGAACTTGCCACTCCACAAATTCCCCTAAACGATTACCTAAAGTGCCGATTTGTTTGTTGACTTGTTTAATTTGTTGATCGGTTTTTTGGGCTTGTTCTTTTAAAATCCGTTCAGTTTCTAAAGATTGCTCTTTTAAAATCCTCTCTGTGTCTTGAAAACGTCT
>JACYMF010000025.1 GCA_015272165.1 Cyanobacterium sp. T60_A2020_053 | reverse complement strand
GTGAACCAAGAATCCCCCACTATAACCCGTAGGGTTTAGTGGTGGGAGTGTCAAAAAGTTCAATTTTATTGAGCGGACTTTAATTAAATTAGTTAAATTATGAGGCAAAATTAAACGCTGTAGTAATGCGGTTCATGGCTTCTATAACATTTTCTCTGCTGTTAAAGGCACTAAGACGAAAATAACCTTCTCCAGCGCCCCCAAAACCAGAACCGGGAGTGCCGACAATGTTAACATTATGAAGTAATTTATCAAAAAAGTCCCAACTGGTAAGATTATCGGGAGTTTTTACCCACACATAGGGGGCATTTTCACCACCATAAACCGTTAATCCAGCTTTGCTTAATTCATCCCGAATAATACGGGCATTTTCGAGATAAAACTTGACTAATTCCCTAATTTGAGCTTTACCTTCATCAGAATATACCGCTTCAGCGCCCCTCTGCACAATATAAGAAACCCCGTTAAATTTCGTAGATTGTCGGCGATTCCATAATTTCCAAATTTCTACCTCTGTGCCATCACTGGTTTTTCCTGTTAAACTTTTTGGTACAACGGTAAAAGCGCAACGGGTGCCTGTAAAACCAGCATTTTTAGAAAAAGAGCGAAATTCGATGGCACAATGGCGCGCGCCCTCAATTTCAAAAATAGAATGGGGTAAACTGGGATCGGTTATAAACGCTTCATAGGCGGCATCAAAAAGGATAATTGCGCCATTGTCGTTAGCATAATTAACCCATTGTTGCAAATATTCCTTAGTGGCGGTAGCGCCCGTGGGATTATTAGGAAAACAGAGATAAATCAAGTCCACCTTTTCCGTAGGGATTTCGGCGGTAAAATGGTTGTGGGCGCTGATAGGAAGATAAACTAAACCTTCATATTCTCCCTTTTCATTCACTTCTCCCGTATGCCCAGCCATCACATTAGTGTCCACATAAACGGGATATACAGGGTCAGTAACAGCAATTTTGTTGTTTTTGCCAAAAATATCCAGAATATTACCACAATCGCACTTAGAACCATCGGAAATGAAGATTTCATCGGGGGATACATCACAGCCACGAGCCTGAAAATCATGAGTAGCTATTTTCTCTCTTAACCAACTATAACCTTGCTCTGGTCCATAACCTTTAAATGCGTCACGATTACCCATATCTTCCACTGCCTTAATCATAGCTTGGCGACAGGCTTCGGGTAAAGGTTCGGTAACGTCACCAATTCCTAGTTTAATAATTTTAGCATCGGGATTCTCTTGGGCAAAGGCGCTGACTCGTCTGCCAATTTCGGGAAATAAGTAACCTGCTTTTAATTTGAGGTAGTTATCGTTAATACTTGCCATTATTAATATTTGTAAAGATATAACCTTTAATCATATCATTAGCAGTAACGGAATCAACATCTTATAGTGTTAATAATATTTTAGTTTAATAGTGCTAATATGAGTGTTATATAATGTTAAATTAAATATTAGAACAAATAAATCCGATGAAAGGTACTGCAATTGTTACTTCTGAAGGTCAAATAAGTTTACCAATAGAATTTAAAAAACAGCTAAAACCGGGAGATAAATATACTATTGTTGTCACAGAAAAATCTTTAATTTTAGAAAAAATTATTAAAGAAAAAGCTCATCTTGATCATTTTTTAAAAGAGTTGGAAAATATTGAACCTGATGCGGATAAACCATCTTTAGAAGAAATTAGCACAGTCGTAAAAGAAGTAAGACAAAAGTTATGGACTTAATAATTTAATGAATGTTATTTTAGATGTCAATGTGTGGATTTCTGCTCTATTATGGGGAGGAACACCTGCTAAAATTTTACGATTAGCATATCAAAATAAAATAGTTATCTTTATTTCTGAAGAAATAATGTTGGAATTAAAAACAACATTGAGAAGACAAAAATTTCAAAAAAGAATAGAAAAAATGGTCATTCTATAGAGTATTTGCTCAATTTTGTTGAAGATATTTGCTCCTATTGTTCTAGTAATTTTTTAGAAGTTGAAGAATTAAGAGACTCTAAAGATACTATCATTTTATCGGCGGGAGTGAGCGCACCTGCTCAAGTTATTATTACTGGCGATTTAGATTTATTAGTTTTGGTGAATTTTAATCATATTTCTATTCTTAATCCTCAAGATTTTTTAACAAAATATTTCCCAAAAGTAATTAACTAAACTAGCACTAATGAAAAAAGATTATTCTCTAATAATTTTAGCAATTATTTCTTTAGCTAGTGGTGTTTTAATGGGATTCACTGTAGCGCCCTTCACCATTTATTTATTAGCTTGGATTGCCATAATTCCCCCCTGGATTTTAGTTCAACAAAAATCACTTAAAAAAGTTATTTTAACTTGTGCAATGTGGGGCATTGGTTACCATGGTTTAGCTTTATTTTGGATTACTGGGATTCATCCCATGACATGGATGGGGGTTAGTTGGTTCAACAGTTTACTAATTGCTATTTTTGCTTGGTTTTTTATTACGGCGTGGGGCGCTAGTTTAGTTATTTTTTGGGGAATCATATTTCATTTTTATCTAAAATTAGTTAATTTGTCTGAACTTAAAAATTACGGTTCTAAAATTTGTTTAAAAATATTAGGGGGTATAACCATTTGGTGTTTAACGGAAAAAATTTGGAGTTATTCTCCCTTATGGTGGTCGTCAATTTCTTATACTCAAAGCCCTTATAATTTAGCAATTTTACAGTTTTTAAAAATTTCAGGTATTACCACAATTACCGCCTTATTAATTTTAGTTAATGGTTTATTTGCTGAAAGTCTTTTATTAAGTTTTCCTATTATTTCTCCTTCTTTTAGCAAGATTAGGGGAGAGCAAATTTTCTTTGAAAAAGAGAAAAAAGTAAATAAAAACTTGACTAAAAAGATAATATCATTAAGTGTAATTATTTTTATTTCAGCGCACTCCATCGGTTATTTAATGTATCGGCAACCCCTTAACGATTTACCAGAAAATTTAGTAAAAGTTGGTATTATTCAAGGTAATATACCCAATACTATCAAACTGTATGAATCGGGAGTGAGGAGGGCGCTGGATAACTATAAAAATGGCTATGAAATTTTAAGTTATGGTAATCCTGATTTAATCATTACCCCCGAAACTGCTCTACCTTTATACTATGAAGATATAGTTAATAACACTCAAATTTACCAAAAAATATTAGATAAAAAAATCCCAATTATTTTAGGGGGATTTGGTAAAAAAAATAATGGCTTTACCAATAGCCTATTTAGTATTGATAGGGAGGCCAAGTTAATTGGTAGATATAATAAAGTAAACCTTGTACCGTTGGGAGAATATATCCCATTTCAAGCAGTTTTAGGTAAAATAATTGATCGTCTTTCCCCTTTAGATGCCCATTTATTAGCAGGAGAAAAACAACAAGCATTTTTAACCAACTTAGGCAAAATTACCGTAGGGATATGCTATGAATCAGCCTATGCCGAACATTTTCGCCGTCAAAATGCACAAGGAGGAGAATTTATCATTACAGCTTCTAATAACGCTCACTATAGCATAGTAATGCCCTCCCAGCATCATGCCCAAGATGTCATGAGGGCAATTGAGGGAGGGCGCTGGATGGCAAGGGCAACTAATACAGGTTATTCTGGTATTGTTGACCCTCACGGTAACACAATTTGGCAATCATCCATTAACGAATTTCAAGTTTATCAAGGGAAAATTTATCGCCGTCAAGATAAAACTTTATATGTATTATGGGGAGATTGGCTACTTAAATTATTGGTGATTGGGTTAATTTTATCTTGGTTTTTAATATTAAACTTCTGGAAAAAATAGCTTTTTTTTTACTGTATATCGGGCTAAAAGCCCGATTGGTAGAGATGTTTATTTTTATAAAAAAACAAGACTATTCATGTAAAAATAGCGTTAAAAAGAGAAAACAATCGAGACTACTGTGAAATGAAAAACCTCATAATTGTCAATTATCTATTCTCAATTATCCATTACCTTCACCATACCACTTTTTAATTAAGCCCTAATTAGATGGTGCAACAATATCTCTCACATTTCCATCAGGTAAGGTATTATTTTCAGGTAAAGTGTTATTTTGAGTGGTAGCAGGTTCTTGATAGCTAAAATAAAAATGACCTAAAACTTTGCCCTGATAAGCTCTTTTTGTTAACTGCCAGCCTGGATTAAGATTAATTTTCATGGGTTGACCATTCATCCCAGTGGTAGTACCTATATTAATACGAGTGTTAGTGTTAGGATTAAATCCAATTAAATTTAAAACTCCATTACTTTCTACTAAATTAAGAATATAACTTTGTCCATAATCTTGTCCATTGTAACGGATGGAATAACCGTTAGCATCGGTGGCGCGGCGACAATGTCCAGTAAAATCAAAATTACTCAACAATAGGTTAACATTAGTGGGATTTTCTCCGACTTCCTGCCAACAGGTATTTCTACCCGGAATTTGCTCAATAACTAAGAGATTGAATCGGGGGATACCGAATAATGGTGGCAGGGTTTGGCTTACTGCAATAACATCGGTTTGTACCATATTAACTTCACTAAAGGTTGCATCAGCTTTAGTTGCTTGAATGGGTAATAAACTAGCAACGGTAGTTACCGCTAAGGTCATTAATTTTAAAGCGTAAGAAGATTTGCTCATAATTGATTGTTTGATGATTTGAATACACTTGAACGAGAATATTTATTTGCTGTTAACTAGCTTAGTTATTATTCTTCCACGAAAATTATACTTTGGAAGTAGAAATATTATCTACTTAAATTAATTCAGCTTATTTGACCTTTATTAAATAATTTTAGTTCCATCTATGGACAATTGATAATTTACCATTGATAATAAATTATCTTTGATTAGAGAGTTAAAATCGCTTTCAATGTTGGTCAAGTTTAGTCAATACCGTTATTTAAGATAATGCCAGTGATGGAAATTGCAATTTTTGGCACAAGTGCCGATCCCCCTACCAGCGCCCACCGCCTTATTTTAGACTTTTTGAATCAAAAATTTAATTTAGTGGCTGTGTATGCCTCTGATAACCCCTTTAAAACTCATTCTTGTGACCTATACCATCGCAATCAAATGTTAGGTTTATTGATTAGTGAGTCAAAATTATTATCGGTGCAATTAGCACCAGAAATCAGCGCCCTCCGCACCATCCATTCCGTGGAGAAAGTACAACAAAAATGGGGAGAAAATATTGTTATTACCGTAGTGATAGGAAGTGATTTAATACCGCAAATTTTCAGTTGGTATGAAGCCGAAAAATTATGGACACAAGTGAAAATATTGATTATTCCCCGTGAAGGTTATCAACCCACTCCAGAAATTATTAATCAACTCAATCAATATGATTATGAAATAGCCGATTTTATCATGCCTTCCATCTCTTCTACCGATTATCGAGAGGCTAAAAATGAACAGGTTTTGACTCCTGCCATTAAAAGTTATATCAAAGATCATCATCTTTATCATAAGGGTTGATGAAAAAGTGGAGTGGTGAGGGGAGGTGTCAGGTTTCAGGTGTCAGGTGTCGCGGTGAAATGCTTATAAATTAAAGAGTTAAGCCAAATAGTTATTTTTCATAAATTGCTCATTGGTATCAACAATTATTGATTGGGAAGAAGGAAATACAGTATTTTTGGAGAAAAAAGTCAATTTATGACACTTTTTATTATGTAGAATAGACTTTAAACCTTTATTTAACAAGGGTTTTGATTTATTCAGCAGACCCTAATTATTCATTATTAATTATTAATTATTAATTATTAATTATTCATTATCTATTGCTACCATAACCCAATCAAGGAAAGCTAAAGGGGAGGTAAATTCTATCTCTACTTCAGGCGCTGGACTTTTGTTGAGGTGGAGGGCGCTGACTTTGCCGATGGGAATATCGGGAGGAAAAATACTGCTGATATTAGAAGTCGTCACCAAATCCCCCATATCCACATCCGTCACCTTAGCATAAAATTCCATAATACCAACTTGAGTGGATTGACCTTTAATAAACCCTTGATAGCCCGTGCGACTGGTATTAGCGCCCACCCGACTGTTATAATCGCTGATGAGTAAAACCCGACTGGTATTAGGGGTAACTTGAATGATTTTTCCCACCAAACCCCCCACACTAATCACCACATTATCAACTTTTACCCCCACATTTTCCCCTTTATCGAGGGTGATAATTTGCCACCACCCATCAGGATTGCGCCCGATGACGCGCGCCGTGACAAAATTTTGGTTACTGTTACCTTGATAATTAACCAGATTTTGTAACTCTTGATTAGTGGTTTTTAGTTGTTCAATTTCATTGAGTAACTGTTGAATCGTGCGATCTTGATATAATCTTTCTTTCTCTATGGTTAGATTATAATTAAAAGGGCGAGAAACCTGATAAAGAATTTCATTAATTACCGCCCCTTGCGTATAATAAATTAAAAGGGCAAGGGCGCCCGTCACCGCCCCCCAAATCAACTGACTACCGTTTCTATGCCACCAACGGCGAATACTTTTAACTAACATAATTATCTTCTGCGACTAACTCTACCCAAACGGTTATAATCTTCCAACACCTTTCCCGTACCGTAAACCACACATTGAAGAGGATTTGGGGCAATATGAGTAACAATACCCGTTTCATTAGTAATTAAACTATCAATCCCTCGTAACAGCGCCCCTCCCCCTGCCAACATGATACCCCGATCAATAATATCCCCTGCCAACTCAGGAGGAGTTTGCTCCAAAGTTTTCTTAATCGCTTCCACGATTACCCCTACAGGATCAACAATACAGGCTCTAATTTCTTCCGCCGTAATAATAACAGTTTTCGGCAATCCCGACACCATATATAAACCCCTGATTTCCATATCCTGTGGCTCATTTTCCGTAGGATAAGCAGAACCTAATTGAATTTTAATCTGCTCCGCCGTGCGCTCACCAATAATTAAATTATATACTCGCTTGAGATGACGAGAAATGGACTCACTAATTTCATCCCCAGCTACTCGCACCGAATCACTATAAACAATGCCTTGGTAACTCAAAACCGCTACTTCCGTAGTACCCCCTCCAATATCCACAATCATACTACCTACCGCTTCCTCTACGGGTAAACCAGCGCCCAACGCCGCCGCCACTGGTTCATCGATAAATTCAATATTTTCAATGGCGCCCGAACTTTCCATGGCTTCTTCCACTGCCCTTCTTTCTACTGTGGTAATGCCACTAGGTACACCAATAATAATTCTGGAACGACTAAGAGAGTTATTACCCCGCACCTTACGAATAAACTCCCGTAACATCATTTCAGTGATTTTAATATCTGTAATTACCCCATCCTTCAGAGGTCTAATGGTTTTCACATTAACAGGAGTGCGCCCTAACATTTTTCTGGCTTCTTCCCCTACGGCGATGGTTTGTTGTCTTTCCACATCAATGGCAATCACCGAAGGTTCATTTAAGACAATATCCTTTCCCGGCACATAGATTAAGGTATTGGCTGTTCCTAAGTCAATGCCCATATCTTGAGACTCAGAAAAGCGATCAAAGAACCCCATGTTATTTCTCCTCAACATAAACAATATCAGAGAATATCTTAATGCGCTTTTTTACGTTTTGTGAATTTCCCTTGATCTTCCATCATTATACACAGATTTATTGGCAACAAGTCAAAGAAGAAAATAACATAAAACTAGAATAGTGTGCAGTTCACTGGTAAGATAGCAAACAATAACAACATTACTGATAAAAGTATATTTACTTTCACTTATAGAGGAAAATAATGAACCAAGATAAAATAGTAATTATTGGAGTTGCTGGTGACTCTGGTTGCGGTAAATCAACCTTCTTACGCCGTTTAGAAGACTTATTCGGTAAAGAATTTATGACCGTAATCTGTCTCGATGACTACCACAGTTTAGACCGTAAAGGCAGAAAAGCTGCTGGTGTCACCGCCCTAGACCCTAGAGCTAATAACTTTGATCTCATGGCAGAACAAATTAAAGCCCTTAAAAATGGTCAAGCTATTGATAAACCTATTTATAACCACGAAACAGGAGAACTCGATCCTCCCGAAAGAATTGAACCTAATAAAGTAATCGTTATCGAAGGTTTACACCCACTTTATGATGCTAGAGTGAGAGAATTAGTTGACTTCAGTGTTTACCTCGACATCAGCGAAGAAGTTAAAATCAACTGGAAAATTCAGCGAGACATGGCGGAAAGAGGTCATAGTTATGATGATGTAGTAGCTTCTATCATGGCGAGAAAACCTGATTTCACCGCTTATATTGAACCTCAAAAACAATATGCTGACGTTGTCATTCAAGTATTACCGACTCAATTAATTGAAGAGAAAGAAGGTAAAATTTTACGAGTACGTTTAATCGAAAAAGAAGGTATCGAACTTTTTGAACCTACCTACTTATTTGATGAAGGTTCGACCATCGATTGGCGCCCTTGTGGACGTAAGTTAACCTGTTCTTATCCCGGTCTAAAAATGTATTATGGACCTGATAACTACATGGGTAATGAGGTTTCTATTCTTGAGATTGACGGACAATTTGATGATCTTGAAGAGATGATCTATGTAGAAAGTCATTTAAGTCGTACGGGCGCTAAATACTATGGTGAAATGACCGAGTTACTATTAAAACATAAAGATTATCCCGGTTCTAACAATGGTACTGGTTTATTCCAAGTTTTAGTTGGTTTAAAAATGCGCGAAACCTACGAAAAAATTACTGGCACTGTAGCTAATACAGAAGCTAAAGAAACCGCTAACGTTTAATTCATGGTTTTGATCACAAAATTCGTCCCTCACCATGAGGGGCTTTTTTTTGTTTTGTGGTGGTGGGCGCTGGGTAAACAATCAAAAAGATTATATCAACCCTTGAGAGGTTAATATGAGAGGTAGGGAGTAATTAGAGCTACTCCCTAATTAACCAAATAATAGTTAAGGTAATTCTATCATGAGTACAGTTACAGACAATGATTTAAGGGAGTTAAAGGATATGATTATACAATTAAACGATCGTATGATTGCCCAAAATGAACAAAACAACGAAAAATTAAACGATATTAAAGTAGATTTAGCTACCATCAAAAGCGATGTTAATGGGCTAGGGAAAAGATTAGATAACCTTGAGTTTACTAATCGAGGTATTTTTATTACGGTTGTCAGTGGATTACTCTTAGCTACCTTGACTTTAATCTATAAATTCTTAGCGCCCCCCATAGGGTAGAATTTCAGCGCCGTTTCACGATCAAATGTTACCTTTTTTTGGTAGCACCTTAAAACTAGGGTACGATATAGAAAATAACGCTACCATCAGCACCATATCAAAGTCTTCCATTCTCAAGGAGAGATTTAGATGGGTTAAATTTTTAGGTGTAATAAGCACTTAAATATTTCTAATCAAATCAAATTGCCATAGTCAGAGCAAACGAGATGAATCCTATTTTAGAAAAGATGTTACGGGGAATAGTAGGGCAAAAAATAGGCTCTTATCGTCTCAATAAATTTATTGGTGTTGGTGGCTTTGGCGGAGTATTCCAAGCTAGTGAAATGGTGCGCAATACCCCCATAAAAGAAATTGCTCTCAAAATTATTCCCGAAAGTAGTGATGAGCAATTAAAAGAATTATTAACAGCCAGAGCATTAGAACATCCTTACTTAATTCGTTCCTATAATGTGGGTGAATGTGAATTTTTCGATACGGAAATGCTCTATTTAGCCATGGAATTAGCAAGTAGCAGTTTAGACCAAAAAATCACCACAGGTAAATTAACAACAGATACCGTAAAAAATATCACCACACAAGTAGCCAGTGGTTTAGCTTTTCTCCATGAAAATAATCGAGTGCATCGTGACTTAAAACCAGCCAATATTCTCTCCATCAATCAACAATGGAAATTGTCCGATTTTGGGCTAATTCGTGAGTTGAATAATAGCAGTTATACCGAAACGATCAACATAGGTGGTACTATCATTTATATGCCTCCCGAAGCCTTCGATGGTGAAATTTCCCCAGCTTGGGATATGTGGTCATTGGGTGTTATGTTAATACAAATGCTCACTGGTCAATTACCCTACGATTTTAATAATAATTATCAGAAGTTAACGGGTCAAGTAATCAAAGGAAATATCAAAATTCCGCCTTTACCCACTGAATTTAAGCTCATTGTGGAAGGTTGTTTGCAAAAAGACAGAGCGGAAAGATGGACAGCCTCACAGGTTTTCAATGCTTTATCTGCTAAACCATCCCCCGTAATTTCCTTCAATCAAGGAAAAGATTTTGTAGAAGATTTGGGTAATGGGGTTAAGTTAGAAATGGTTTATATCCCTGCTGGTAGTTTTATGATGGGCGCTAATTCGAGGGAGGAGGGCGCTTATGAGTCTCAATTTCCACCGCATCGAGTAAATGTAAAAGCCTTTTACATGGCAAAATATCCGATTACTCAAGCTCAGTATAAAGCTATGATGGGAGGGCAAAATCCTTCTCACTTTAAGGGCGATAATCATCCTGTGGACTCTGTATCTTGGGATATGGCACAGCTATTTTGTCAGCAATTATCAGAAAATACAGGAAAAATATATCAATTACCCAGCGAAGCACAGTGGGAATACGCTTGTCGTGCAGGTGCAACCACACCCTTTTATTTTGGGGAAACTCTGAGAGATGATTTAGCCAATTATAATGCTACTGATACTTATGGTAATGGAACAAAAGGCAAATATCGTCAGGAAACAACCCCTGTGGGAAGTTTCCCCCCCAATGGCTTTGGCTTATATGATATGCACGGCAACGTGTGGGAATGGTGCGCTGATACTTGGCATAATAACTATAGAAATGCCCCTAATTATGGTAGTGCTTGGGTTGAACAATCTTCTAACATTTTTGTAGTGCGTGGTGGCTCGTGGTATAGCCTTCCCAGCCGATGCAGATCTGCCCGTCGTGACTGTTACAAACGGGATACAGTCAGCAACTTAATTGGTTTTCGTGTTATTTTTCAGGGGTAGCCATTAATTGTTGACTTTTTTCTTTCTCAATAACGTAGGGCGATGCAGCGCCCACCCTACTCCTATTTACTTATACTTGCGAAAAGCAAGGGTAACATTGTGACCACCAAAACCAAAAGAATTGGACAAAGCCACGTTAACATCCAGCGCCCGACTCCCCTCAGCTACATAGTCGAGATCACAATCATCATCTGGAGTAGTTAAATTAATGGTAGGAGGTACATGATCATTGGCAATAGCCATCACCGTTGCCACCGCTTCAATACCACCAGAAGCACCTAATAAATGCCCCGTCATGGACTTAGTGGAACTAATGGCAATATTACGAGCATTATCCCCTAGCGCATTTTTAATTGCCTTGGTTTCCGTTTTGTCATTAGCTGGGGTGCTAGTGCCATGGGCATTAATATAATCAATTTGGTCTGGAGTCAAACCAGCATCTTTTAACGCCAATTCAATGGCTCTCGTTGCGCCTAAGCCTTCGGGGACGGGCGCTGTCATGTGGTAAGCATCGCAAGTCATACCATAACCCACCATTTCAGCGTAAATCCTCGCGCCCCTCGCCACAGCATGATTCAACTCCTCTAAAATTAAAATACCGCATCCTTCACCCATGACAAAACCATCACGATCTCGATCAAAAGGACGAGAAGCCGTTTCAGGGCTATCATTACGGGTAGAAAGAGCCTTGGCTGAAGCAAAACCAGCCATAGCCAAAGGCGTTACCGCCGCCTCCGTGCCACCACAAATCATCGCCTTAGCATAGCCTGAACTAACTAAGCGAAAAGCATCCCCAATGGCATTAGAACCAGCTGCACAAGCCGTCACAGGACAGGAATTAGGACCTTTTGCCCCCGTGTGAATAGCCGTCAAACCAGCCGCCATATTAGCAATCATAGTCGGTACAAGGAAGGGAGTCACGCGCCCCGGACCTTTACTCAATAAGATTTCCTGCTGATCCTCCATCACCTTCAAGCCACCAACCCCTGTACCGATAATAATACCTATATCGTGGGCATTACTATCATCAATAACCAAATTAGCATCCGCCAAAGCCTGTTTACTGGTGGCAACAGCAAACTGCGAAAACCGAGCCATGCGCTTGGCTTCCTTTTTATCCATATATTGGAGGGGATCAAAATTTTTCACTTCCCCTGCAATTTTACACACTTGATCAGTAGTATCAAAGAGAGTAATCAAGCCGATGCCATTTTTACCCTCTTTTAAACTCTGCCAATATTGTTCTAAATTATTTCCTATGGGAGTAATTGCCCCTAACCCCGTAACGACAACTCTTTTTAGTTGTTGATTCATAATACTTAATAACAATAATGAAATTATCTACTTTAATTCGCAGATGAAATATTTTTTATAAAAATAAAATTATTGTGGTAAAAACCTATTTTAAAAGTTTCAGATACCCTTAAATCTCCCTTATTAAAAAGGACTTTTTATGCAATTCCCCCCTTTTATAAGAGGGGCTAGAAGGGATCGAAAGTCAAAATAATCATTTTTAAAAAAGGTTCTGACAACCACACCATTACGATCGTGAAAAACAAGGGGTCAAAACCCCTTGCCAGTATCATTAAAATACCGTCGGACAATTAAGCGGTAGCTTTGGTTTTAGATTCAATGTGTTCAACCGCAGCACCTACTGTTAAGATTTTTTCGGCTTCTTCATCAGAAATTTCAATTTCAAAAGCCTCTTCTAAAGCCATAACTAATTCCACCACGTCTAAGGAATCAGCATCTAAATCATTAGCAAAATTAGCTTCGGGAGTGACATTTTCCGCTTCAACATCTAGTTGTTCGATAACGATTTCTTTTACCTTTTCAAATATTTCTTGATTCATCTTCAATATCAATTTTATTATTTAATCCGTTCTGGTTATACTTTCTCGATAATTTCGAGTTAAGATATTTAGTTTAACGGTTGACCGTTTCTTAGTTTACAGTTTTTTGTTCACCAATTCATCTTTATGGGTGAAAATAAAATTTTTTTTTTACACAAAGATACAAAATAAGGGAGCTATAATAATTAAGCTCCCTCTTATAAATTGTTATGTTTATCTGAAACCAACTGCTGCTTGCCATACAAAAGCCAACAACAAGAAGAAAAGAGGAATAACGGGTAAAACGTCCACTAAAGGCTTAAAGATTTCATAAGCCTCTGGTAATTTGGCGAGTAAAATAGTTGCTTCCATTGATAAATTATCCTTACTAAATCATTTTTGGTAATTAATATTTTATATTATCACCAAGGGCAAATGTTTAACAGTTTTAGTAATTCACCATAAGTTAATTTTTGTTAAACTAGCCTTGACAAAGGGCAAAGGTTAATAGGTTTTAGGTTGCAGGTTTCAGGTTGCAGGTGTAATTTTCAGACGATGATATAATTCGAGCAAAAAAATGAACTGAAAAAATCAATTAAAATATATTTTTTGTCAATTCTTTCATCTAATGCCTAACACCTAACACCCGAAACCTGACACCTCCCCTACTACTTAATTAAAGGATTAATTTGCCATGATTGATCATCATTAAATTTAAGCATTAATTGATGGTATTGCCGTAAACTTTCTCGATGTCCTACACTAATATAAGTGATGTTTTTTTCCTGTAAATGTTGATATAAATTAGCTTCATTGGTGGTGTCGAGGGCGCTGGTGGCTTCATCTAAAATGACGTATTCTGGCTCATTAATGAAAATACGAGCAAAAGCAATCCTTTGTTGTTCTCCTAAAGATAGCATTTCTGCCCAGTCTTTTTCTACTTCAAAACCGCCAAATCTTTGCGCTAAATCACCTAAGTTTACTAAAGTTAATACTGCTTGTAATTTCTCCTCACTAACAGTTTTTTCTAAGCTCGGATAAATTAATTGCTCTCTTAGAGTACCAATAATCATGTACGGGCGCTGGGGTAAAAATAACATTTCTGATAGTTGAGGGCGAAATATAGCGCCCGTCCCCGAATCCCATAAACCTGCTATAGTGCGTAATAATGAGCTTTTACCGCAACCGCTACTACCCATTACTAATAATCCTTCTCCTGACGGTAACTCAAAAGAAAGATTATTAAATAGGGTATTTTGATAATTAGGGGTTTCTAAAGTTAATTGTTGTACTGTTAATTTAGGTTCAATAATTGTATCAATTTTTCGTTGCTGAAAAGATGGCTGTTGAGAATCATCTAAGAAATTATAAAAACTCCATAAACGGTTGATTCCGGCTGCAAAACTGGTTAGAGATTGAAACCTACTGACAATAATATTTAACGAGAAAAACACCCTAGCAAAAGCGCCCGTCGCCTCACTTACTTTCCCGACTTCTAATTCTCCTGATAGGACGGAGGGCGCTACAACAATCGCTGGAATTACATAGGGTAAAAATTCAAAAGTATTGACAAATAAACCAAGATATAGTTCTTGCCAAACAATCAAAGAATTAAAATTTTGATAAAGATCATTAAATAATTTGCTAAGATGATTTTTTTCTTGATTTTCCCCTTGATAAAATGCGATAGACTCACTATTTTCTCTTACTCTCACTAAACCAAAACGAAAATTAGCTTCAGTTTGTAGTTGCGTAAAATTAAGATTAATTAATTTTTTCCCGAATACACCGGTAGTAATTAAAGTACCCAAAAGAGCGTAAACAATTAGAAAAATAACTAACTGTTGAGAAATTGACCATAAAACAGTACTAAAGGCAATTACCTGTAAAATTGATTGAATAATTACTAAGAAAAATGTTAAAGATTCTTGCGTAAAACTTCTAATATCTTCCGAAATACGTTGGTCTGGATTATCAATTTCTTTTTCCTTAATAGCTAATTGATAAAAAGAACGATTAGCAAAATATTTAGTTAAAAAATGATTAGTTAACCAGCGCCGCCAAAATAAACCAAGTTTACTTTGTACAAAAGAAAAACCAGCAAATAATGGTACATAAACCACCAAAACTAATAAAAAAGAAATCACAGCGCCCCTAAACAAATCTTCATCCTTGGCCGCTAAAGTAGAAATTAATTCCCCTTGATTTCTATTCAATAAAACGCTTAATTGTGTGTAAGCAATTAATAAAACCCCTAACAAAGCCAAGAGAGAAAAAGCGCCCTTCTTCTCTTCTCCTAACCAGTAAAGACGAGCAACCGCAAAAAATTTGTTAATAATATTCATGGATAAATAATGGACAATGGATAATGGACAATGGATAATTAATTATTTTTCTCCATTTCTCCCCGTCTCCCCTTCTACCTCTGCTTCCCCTTCTACCTCTGCTTCCCCTTCTCCCTTTCTCCCCTTCTACCTCTGCTTCCCTTTCTCCTTGATGATTAATAACTAACTAATTTTAAATTGATCCACCGCCGATTCTAACTGTTGGGCGATGTGCGCTGTATTTTGCATGGATTCCACAATTTTTTCCGATGACTTTAATCTTTCTTCCGATTGTTGAGCGATTTCTTCCATCAAATCTTCCACTGTCTGGGAAGTTTGCGCCTGAGATACCGTTGACAGAGAAATATTACGCATTAATTCATTAATATTACGAGAACGAGCCAAAACCAATTCTAATTGATTTTTAGCGCCCTCCACCAAACGAGTAGTATTAACAACTTCAGTGGTAGAAGATTCCATTTCCATGGATACCTCTTGGGTTTCTCTTTGAATTTCCGCCACAATTTTAGCAATTTCTTTGGTGGCTGAGGCAGACTGCTCCGCTAGCGCCCCTACCTGTTCAGCAACCACCGTAAAACCTTGCCCCTGCTCCCCCGCCCGACTAGCTTCTACACTGGCGTTAATAGCGAGAAGGTTTGTTTTCAGCGCGATTTCTTCGATGAGGGATACCACCTGAGAGATTTTTTGGGAAGACTCCCCTAAACGTTTCATTTTCTTGGCAGTTTCTCCCACGATACTGCGTAAGTTAATGATACTACTAACGGTTTCGTCCATGCCCTGAGAACCATTTTGGGTAACGGCATAGGCATCATCAGCTAAAGTGGAGGCTTGGTTCGCATTTTCAGCAATCTCGGCAACAATTTTTGACATTTGCTCCACTTCCCCTAAAGTAGCACGCGTCTTTTGCGTTTCTTCAATGGCTTGTTTTGTTAACTCCTGAATAGATTTTTCATCTATGGCAAGGGCGCTGTTTACTTTTGCAGTGCCTTCTTTTACTTGTAAAGCAATATCCTGCAAACTATCAAGAATAGCATTACATAAGTCAGCAACGGTACTCATTTCCATTGAACTCAAACTTGCCCTCACGGTCAAATCTCCGTCCATAGCGTCTTGTAAGTCTTCCAGTAGTTGATAAATACCCATTTCCAACTTTTCTTTTTCATCTTTTTGTTGGTTAGCAATATTTTCTTGCTCTTTAATCAGTTCTTTTACCTGTGCTACAAGAGTATTGAAATTGTAAGCAAGAGTGCGACTTTCTTCAGTGCCTTCTAAGTCTGCTTTGACATCTAAATCTCCTTCAGCTACTTGTTTTGCTTTATCCGTTAAATTAACAATAGGTTGGGAGAAGTTTTGAGCCAATAAAACCACACTACCTACCGTTAATAAGACTAAAAAGAGAGCTAAAGAACCAAAAATTAAGGCTAACTCATTACCAGCATTAGCAATTTCTTGACCTTCTACCGACATCACCACCACAAAATTAGTGTTAGGAATAGGAAGAAGTTTGAAAAATCGCTCTTGACTTTTAAAAGTTAAAACTAAACTACTTTCCTGAGTTCGAGAATTTTGTAAGGAAAGATTATTTACATCAGGAATGGCTAATAATTGCTCTAATAATTCTTGAGGGTTTTCCGTGCTTAAATTTTGTTGAAATAACTTTCCTAGTTGAGTAACAACTTCTCCCCCTACCAGTTCATTACCGATGTTACTATCTGGTGAGGTTAGGGAGGTTAGAATTTGACTGGTTTCTACATCAATAATTTGTAATACCCTTGTATCGATCAAGTTACTTAGTAAAAGGTCAATAATCGCATTTTCTAAGGATTGACTGGGAATACTAATTTTAGAAATGCCTAAAAGTTCCTGATTAACGGGGTTAATGAGGGGCGCTACAGTTTCAATTACCACAGTGTCTGTTGATTCATCAAATACTGAATTAAGAATTTTTTCTCCTTCTGCTTGGGCTATTTGCCACCACTCTTCATCACTTTGAACAAAATCAGAGGTAGGAGAACTGTAACCAAGGTTAAAACCGTTAGTATCGGTAATGATAACTTCTGCTATGCCTCCCGTTTGTACAATACCCGCTAAATATGTGTTTAAATCAGGGTTTGCGTTCAGTAATTTATCATTTTGAAACCTTTGTTCTAAGCTATCAATATCTAAACTTAATAAATTTTCTGTTCTTACAATTACTTCACTATTTTTTGCTGTTTCTATTATCAGTGAGTTGCTCTCTAATTTTCTTTTTAAATTCAAGGCATCCTCAAGGAAATTAGTCGCCACATTTTGAGCAGTAGTACCAATTTGTTCTAGGTTGGCTAACTCATCTCTTTCCGCACGATAACTAGTAATATTAATGGTGATACTACTAGCTACTAATAGGGGAATTAAGGTACTTGGTAAAATTGTGGTTAATAGTCTCTGCCTTAATGTACCACCTTTTTTAGTGATTTCTTGTTCATTTTTTCTGGGGTTTCCTTGATCCATAAATGTTGATTTAGGTAATAAATTTTGGTTTATATCTGAGGAAATAATGGCTTCAGATTGTGGATTAGTCATAGTCTTAAATATAGATATTATTTTGATAAATTAAATTTTATGTTAGGGGAGGTTTCAGGTTTAAAACCCTCAATAGACTCTTGTACAAGAAAAAGATCAATAAACATAAGTTTCTTGTCAATTCTTTAACCTAACACCGCGACACCCGATACCTGACACCAACAATTAATTCTATTGTTGCGTAACATCAGTTAGTAAGGGAAATAATTTTTTGTAAATTTAAAATAGGTAAAATTTGTTCTTTATCTTGTTGCAGTTTTTCGACATAGGTAACAATTTTTGGCTCTATTTGAGTCAATGAACTATCATCAATAGTTAAATTTTGCTCACTAATGCGAGTAATGCCCTGTATTTTATCCACCGCTAAACCTAGCCATAACTCTGAGGTGTTTTTTGTCGGCAAAAAGTCAGCCACGTTAATAACTATCACATGATAGCGCCGAGCATAAACAAGGGCGCTGGGTAAGTATAACAGTTGCGGTAAGTCGATAGTGAGAAACACTTTTTCCCGTGAACTACATAACCCCATCACATAAGGTAACATTTGCGGTAAAGGGGTGATCTGATCTCGGTTGATAAGTTGCGATTCCCTGACATGAGTCATGGCCATTAAAGCGCTGATGTCAGGCGTTATTTGATAACGTAAATATCTTTCTCCCGTGAGGGCGCTTTCTTTAAAAAGTTCTGGTAATAATTGACGGAGACGGGCGCTGGTTGATAGACTTTCAGACATAATCATTCCATGGCATTATTAACGGCGTTAACTAATTCTTCTGAAGTGCAGGGTTTAACAACATAAGCCTTAACTCCCTGCTTGGTTGCCCACATTTTATCCACATCTCGATCTTTTGCAGTACAAGCTACTACGGGAATAGTTGCCGTGTCAGGGTTTTTTCGTAATTGACGACATAAATCAAGTCCGCCCATTTCTGGCATCATCCAATCAGTGACAATAAGATCAGGTTTACTGGTGTTGAGTTTTTCCAGCGCCTCTCGCCCATGTTGTGCCGTAATCACCATAAAACCAGCATCTGTTAAATATTGATTTAATAGGTCTAATTCTGATTTCAAGTCGTCCACTAATAATATCGTTTTACTCATTTTTACTTGGTTAATTTCTTGGGAAAAATTAGATTACTAATTTTACTTAAATATTTTTTTTATCTTCGCTAATCATACTACGGACAATGAATAATTAACAATGCCCTTCTGCCTTTTCCCCTTCCCTGTCATCAATAACGAATACGAGGATCAACATAAGCATTAATAACATCGATAATGACACTAGCGCCCACCACCATTATGCCCATAAATACCATAATTCCTTGTACAGTGGGATAATCGCGCTGAGAAATAGCTTCGTATAAACGATTACCTAAACCGGGCCAAGAAAAGGTAACTTCCGTTAACACAGCGCCCCCCAACAAAGAAGCAAAAGTCAAACCCATCACTGTAATTACTGGTATTAAAGCATTTTTTAGAGCATGGACTAATAGAATACGAGTTTCAGGAATACCCCTTGCCCTAGCAGATTCCACATAATCAGCTTGAAGGGTAATGCGTAAATTCACTCTCACCAGTCGCTCAAAAATACCACTGAGCAAAATTCCCAAAGTTAAACAAGGTAATGTTAAGTGATGTAAACTGGTCAAAAATTGCGGTAAATTGAGAGTCAATAAACTATCTATTAGATATAAGCCCGTTATGTGAGAAGGAGGGGTAACACCGATGGGGAAACGGGCGCCGAGAGGAAAAAGCCGTAATTGCACTGCAAAAATTAATTGCATTAGCATTCCTACCCAAAACAGAGGTAAAGCATAGGTAATGATGCCAAACAAGCGCCCTCCGCCGTCAAAAATAGTATTCGGTTTACTAGCAGACACCAAACCGATAATTACTCCCACCGTGATAGCCACCACCATAGCGCCCGTCGCCAATTCTACGGTAGCTGGAAAATATTGCACGATAATATCACCCACTTTTAAGCCTCGACTGGTGATAGATGTACCGAGATCAAGCCGGATAAGTTGTCCTAAATAGTTGATATACTGTACCCAGAGGGGCGCTGTTAAGCCCATTTGCTCTCTTAATGCTTTTTTTGCCTCCTCTGGCGCCCTCCCCCCCAAAATGGCATCTACGGGGTCTCCGGGTGTGGCTCTGAGTAGTAAAAATACTACGGTGACAATAGTCCAAACCATGACGGGCGCTAAGGCAAGGCGGGCAAGAAGATAGTATTGTAAAGATTTTAGTCGAGACATATTTAAAGGGGCAAAGGGCAAAGGGCAAAGGGCAAAGGTAAGTATTAAAACTTTAGGAATTAGGCGCTAATAACAATATTCTGTCATTATGAGTTTAACGAAGGATCATGAAGAATCTCAAAATTCTCAATTTTTCTTTAAAATGTGTAAACTCTAAACTTGTTACTTCTTACTTATTACTTTTTACTTTTCTCATTCTCCATAAATTATTGGTTATCGTTAAAATAAATTAGTAAAGTGACCAAAAATAAATTATAATAAATCAGATTACAGGCAATTTGTGGATGAGTAAAAGAATAAACGTATTATCAAAAGAAATCGGACTAACCAACAGCCAAGTATTAGAGATTTGCACTCAACTAGCAATTAGTAGTAAAACCCATAGTAGCAATATCTCTCAAGAAGAGGAAAACCGTATTAGAGAAGTAGCCAAAAACTATCAAATGACATCGTCCAAAACCAAAGGAAAAAGTAACTCCAGTTCCCCCAAAAAACCCCAACCCCCTACATTGAAATCCGATAAGCCCAATAAGCCTAAGTTGGAAATTGTCGCCATTCATAAAAAAAATCGAGAGCAGGATAATTCGGTGACGGGCGCTGAAACTACCCCAACTCCAGCATTAAAAGCTCCCCCTCGCCCGAATGCTCCCCTCAGCAATGGCAAAGAACCAAAAATTGAACCGTCACCATCAGTGGCGGAAATTTCTCCTGTGGAAAACCTCAAAAGTCCACCACCACGTCCACAAAGTAACGGTATTGAGACCAAACTAGAACAAACACCACCTCAAGAATTAACACCTCCTGTGGAGTTGAAAGCACCTCCAGCGCCCCCCAAAACTAGCCGTAAAGAAATAGAAAGCGAAGCACCTCAAAAGCCTCGCTCGGTAGCTAAATTAATGGATTCCATTGATAGTGACCGTAAACCGAAACCAAGAGTTAAATCGAAACCCTCTATCTTCTATGGTAGTAAGCCCACCATAGAAGATAGAGAAGAAGAACCGAGAAAAGTGGCGAAACCAGTGGCGCTGAAGGAAGAAGCAAAAACTTCTACCATCAAAGCACCACCGAGACCAAAATTACAAAGACCTCCCCAGCGCCCTCCAGAAGTGGTGGACGAGGCAGATATTGATGATGACTTAGAGAACAAGTCCACTGATAATGACGATGATTTTGATGGAGAAGTCACATTATTAGAAAAACCCAAACGTGCTAAACAAAAAGTTAAAAAAACGGGAGTAGAAAGCACTTGGGATGAGGAAGAAGATACCGATAAAGAAAATAAAAAAGCTGGTAAGAAACGTAAATCTTACATCCTCGAAGATGATGACGACTTAATCGATCTTCTCGATGATGATGGAGAAGGAGATGCCATGCTAAATTTAGCCTTGGCAAGACCAGATAAACCAGCTAATACCACCGTCAAAGCACCTGAAAAAACTAAATCCCCTCGTCGTCAAAAACCAAAAATTGATCGAGGAGAGAGTAACGCTAAAGTTGCCGAACAGAAAAAAATTAAACAAGAAAAAGAAAAACCAGAACAAATTATTCTCAAACAGAGTTTAACCCTCCGAGAATTAGCTGATTTAGTATGTGTTAGTGATACAGAAATCATCAGAATGCTTTTCTTCAAAGGAATTGCGGTTAATATTACCGAAACTCTTGATCTTGATATTGCCAAAATGGTCGCTGAAGAATTAGAAATCGAAGTTATTACTCAAGTGGATAAAGCCAACGCCTCTAAAACGGAAATGTTGGAAGAAAAAGACTTTGATTATCTCAGCCATCGTCCTCCTGTGGTGACTATTATGGGCCACGTTGACCATGGTAAAACCACTCTCTTAGATTCCATCCGTAATACCAAAGTAGTATTAGGGGAAGCCGGGGGAATCACCCAGCACATTGGGGCGTATCATGTGGATGTGGAGCATGAAGGCAAAACTCAACAAATAGTATTTTTAGATACTCCGGGTCACGAAGCCTTTACCGCCATGAGGGCGAGGGGCGCTAAAGTAACCGATATTGCCATTCTGGTGGTGGCGGCTGACGATGGAGTGCGCCCTCAAACCAGAGAAGCCATTAGTCATGCTAAGGCTGCCAAAGTTCCCATCGTGGTTGCTATCAATAAAATTGACAAAGCTGGAGCTAATCCAGACCGGGTTAAGCAGGAATTGAGCGAATTAGAATTAGTGCCCGAAGATTGGGGCGGTGATACTGTAATGGTGCCTGTTAGTGCTTTAAATGGTGAAAATCTCGATACTTTATTGGAGATGATCGTCTTAGTGTCCGAAATGGAAGAGTTACTAGCTAACCCCGACCGTATGGCTAAAGGTACGGTAATTGAAGCGCACCTCGACCGTGCCAGAGGTCCAGTGGCTACCCTCTTAGTACAAAATGGTACATTAAGGGTGGGAGATGTCATTGTGGCTGGTTCAGTAGCTGGTAAAATTCGTGCCATGATCGATGATCGAGGGGCTAAAGTGGATGCTGCTACTCCTTCATTTGCGGTGGAAGTTCTCGGTTTAAATGAAGTGCCTCAAGCTGGGGATGAATTTGACGTTTACGCCAATGAAAAAGAAGCTAGACTCCTAGCCGAAAGTCGGGCAGAAGATCAGCGCACCACACGCTTACAACAGGCTTTATCTTCTCGCCGAGTCAGTCTCAGCACTTTAAGCGCTCAGGCTCAACAAGGGGAGTTAAAAGAGCTAAATATTATCCTCAAAGGGGATGTACAAGGTTCTGTAGAAGCTATTTTAGGTTCTCTCAAGCAGTTGCCCCAAAGAGAAGTACAAATCCGAGTTTTATTAGCTAGTGCAGGAGAAGTCACGGAAACTGATGTGGATTTAGCGGCGGCTAGTGGTGCGGTAGTTATTGGTTTTAATACTACCCTTGCCCCTAATGCTCGTCAGGCGGCAGAGCAAGAAGGCGTTGACATCCGTGAGTATAATGTCATCTACAAACTCCTTGATGAAATTCAAGGGGCGATGGAAGGTTTACTCGATCCCGAAGAGGTGGAAGAAAGTCTCGGTAGAGCTGAAGTTAGGGCTGTCTTCCCTGTGGGTAAGGGCGCTGTAGCTGGTTGCTATGTCTTATCAGGCAAAGTTGTCCGTAATCGTTTCATCCGAGTGTTACGCAAAGGTGAGGAGGTTTATAACGGTAATTTAGATTCTCTGCGCCGTGTGAAGGATGACGTTAAGGAAGTAGCGTCGGGTTTTGAATGCGGTATCAGTATCAATAAGTTTGGTAATTGGCAAGAAGGGGATATTATTGAAGCCTACGAAATGGCGTTTAAACGTCGTACTCTTTCTCAATAATTATAATGGGGTTGAATCTTATTCAACCTCTTTTGTCCGTTTATAATTGATAAATTAAGCTATCTTTGAACGTTCGTTGCGACAGTCCCCAATCTCAGCAAAGCGGATTGGGGAAGGATAGCGACACCCTTATTTATTTCCCCCCTTCTTGATTT
>JACYMF010000024.1 GCA_015272165.1 Cyanobacterium sp. T60_A2020_053 | reverse complement strand
AAATCAAGAAGGGGGGAAATAAATAAGGGTGTCGCTATCCTTCCCCAATCCGCTTTGCTGAGATTGGGGACTGTCGCAACGAACGTTCAATTCATTAAACAACCTGCTATTAGCCGTGTAATTTATTGCAAGGTGGGTAACGATACTAACCCAAAATTACAAAACCCAGCGCCCTCCACCAAACTCTTTTAAAAGATGCTGAAAAAATTTTAGATAAAATAATTAATTTTTTACATTGATTTGCTCTTGATAATTATTAAAATAATTATTAATAGTGGTGATCACTTATTATCGCTAATTAATGAAGTTTTAGAGCTATCAAAAATAGAAGCAGGGCAAATTAAAGTTAATAAAACGGTTTTTAATATAGTAGAACTATTAAACTCTTTACGTTCAATGTTACAAATGAAAGCTAATGAAAAATATCTTGATTTAGACTTTAAAATAGCGCCCGACATCCCAGAATATATCGTTAGTGATGAGCGTAAATTAAGACAAATTTTACTTAATTTGATCAGTAATGCTTTAAAATTTACTGAGGAAGGTAGTATCACCGTTGATGTTAAATTAGCAGAAGATAATCGAGTGAATCAAAAACTGCTAGTTAGTTTACTCAAAAAACTTAATTATCCTGCTGATATTGCTAGTGATGGTGTGGCAGTTTTGAGGGCGCTGGAAAAGCAAAATTATGATTTAATTTTTATGGATATAGAAATGCCAGAAATGGATGGTATTAGTGCAACTAAGACTATTTATGATACTATAGAAAAAAGTAAAATCCCTTTAATTGTTGCGATGACAGCGCATGAAGATGAAGAAAAACGTCAGATTTGCCGAGATGCAGGAATGAAAGATTATATTACTAAACCAATTAAATTAAATGAATTAGAAAGAGTTTTTAATCAGTATTTTAATGACTAAATACACTTATTTATTATTTTATAAACCTTATAATGTTTTGTGTCAATTCACTGATGATAGCGCCCTCCGCCATGGGCGAGAAACCTTAAAAGATTATATTAAAATTCCTGATATTTATTCAGTGGGAAGATTAGACTTAGATAGTGAAGGATTGCTATTATTAACCGATAATAATAGAGTAAAACATCGTTTATGTGACCCTAGTTTTGCCCATCCGCGCACCTACTGGGTGCAAGTGGAAAATATCCCTAATCAAGAAGCATTAAAAACATTGAAAAAAGGGGTAATTATACAAGGAAAAAAAACTAAACCAGCTAAAGCAAAATTATTAAATCCAGCGCCCCTCACCGCCCCTAGAACCCCCCCCATTAGGTATCGTAAGAGTATTCCGACCCAATGGCTAGAATTAACCCTCACAGAAGGCAGAAACCGCCAAGTGAGACGCATGACAGCGCAAATAAATCATCCTACCCTGCGTTTAATCCGTTATAGTATTACGATAAATCCTCAAGTTAAATTAACTTTAAATGGCTTAAAAATTGGTGAGTTTCGCTACCTTACTGATGAAGAGCGGAGGGCGCTGGAACATTTATTTAGAATGTAGAATGTAGAATGTAGAATTTAGAAAACAATTACTTCTACATTCCTTCAATTATCAATTGTAAATTATCTTCACCACTTTTTCATAAAACTCTAATTCGTAACCACCCGAAAACCGATAAAATTATAGGCAGAATCAGCTGAATAACTACTACGTTTAGCACTACGACAGTAACTAGAATCTAAAGACCATGAACCACCCCTGACAATGCGGGGTTGATTACTTATTTTAACCTCAAAAGCTGAACCATCCTTAGGTTTTTGTAGATAAGTAGGAGCATAATGATCTTCACACCATTCCCATACATTACCATGGGTATCATACAACCCAAAGGGATTTGGGAAAAAATTATCCACAGGGGTAGTTTTGCGGTCATATTTGCCTTCTTTTTTGTCGTCTTTTGATGTTTTGCGCCCGTCATAATTAGCAAATTCAGGGGTAATAATATCACCAAACCAAAAAGATGTATTTGTAGCACCACGACAGGCATATTCCCATTCTGCCTCGGTGGGTAAGCGGTAACTACGTTTAGTGAGATTACTCAAACGTAAACAAAATTCCTGTGCATCATACCAAGATACCCGATCCACTGGTAAATTATCCCCTTTAAAAGAAGAAGGATTATTTTTCAGCGCCCTCCCCACCCTAGGTAAATTGCTAACAACACGCCATTGTAACTGGGTGATGGGATATTTGCCTAAGAAGAAGGGCGCTATTTTTATTCTCGTTTGTGGCGTTTCATCTTTTTCTTTTGATTCATCTGTACTACCCGATCCCATTAAAAATGAACCGGCTGGAATGGCAATCATGTCCAAATTTACTGCTTCCCCCAAATACTCCACAAAAAAACGTCCTTGTTTGGTGACAGTATTTTTTTCTAAGCCTTCCATCAAACCAAATAACTTTTTCTTTTGAATAACGGTAAAAGTTTCAAATTCAAAAGTATCAATTTTAGGGTTTAAATCATTCTGAACAGCATTAGTAACCGATGGTAGAACAATACCATTATCATCAATGATAATGTCATCTTCTGGCGCAAAAGCAGATATAACTTCTTCATCTCGCGCTTTTACCGTCTCCATCGGCACAGTGGTAGCATCATCATCAAAACTACGTTGGGGAGGGGTGGAGGGCGCTGTATCACCCCGAAACAAATAAAACCAATCTCGAATACACTGAGGACGATCTTGCGGGTCTAAACTCATACCCCTTAGAATAGCTAAATTAGTATGATCCCTCAAAGTTGGGCTATACTGCTGGGGTGGTATTAACTCTTTATACTGACGAAACTGAGAGGGCGTAGGTAATTGCCCCGTCACTAAAACATATAAAGTAGCAGATAAAGAATAAATATCGCTAGAAAAACCCATCCTCATGCCTGTGCCAGAAATTTCAGGAGACGAGAAATAATCCATCATGGCATTTTTTGCCCGGCGCACGTCGTAGGAAAATAACTTAATAGCTAACCCATAGTCTAATAGAATTGGTTCTTGGGATTTTTTTTCAATGATAATATTTTGAGGTTTAATATCTTGATGAATGGTGCGATTTTGGTGTAATAAATTAATGGCTGAAGCAATTTTAGTAATTAATTTGAGTGCCGAATACTCATCTAATTTACCGTAGGTATCCAAATAAGTAGCTAAATCATCCCCTTCCAAATAATCCATCACCATATAAACAATCTCATCTTCTTGTAAGACATAAGGTTCGATTTTCACAAGATGGGGATGTTGACAGCGCGCTATTTTTTCGGCTTGTTTGACCAATTTTAGTTCTAAATCTTGACTATGGGGCTGACCTTGCCATACTTTTGGGGTAGTTTGAATAGTAACGAGTTTTCCGTTGGCAATTTCTTTGGCACGATAAGCAATTCCAGCGCCTCCCCGCAAAGACATAGACTCAATAACATATTGACCATGATTCAGCTGTTTTCCCTTTTTCCAGTTACTCATCGATATTTTTTCTTGATACTCTTATGTCAAATCCTATCTTAAATCAGTTGTGGTGAGGATTATAATTATTGTGAAAAATGATTTTGAGATTTAAATGTGATATTGACTGATGTTACGCAAAAATAGAATTAATTGTTGGTATCAGGTGTCGGGTGTTAGGTTAAAGAATTGACAAGAAACTTCTGTTTATTGATCTTTTTCTTGTACAAGAGTCTATGGAGGGAAGGGTTTTAAACCTGAAACCTGCTACCTGAAACCTCCCTTAACTTAACATTTGAATCAATGGGTAACGTCAGATATTAACATGAATGCAAAAATATTATTAATTGGTAGTACAGGACAAGTTGGCAGAGAATTATCTTTTACTTTATCATCTCTCGGTGAGGTGGTGGAGGGCGCCCGTCACCCCCATGCAAAAAATATGATTAAATTGGATTTAACAAATAATGAGCAAATTAGAGAAGTAATCCAAACCATTAAACCAGATTTAGTAGTTAATAGCGGTGCTTATACTGCCGTAGATAAAGCAGAATTAGAACCAGAATTAGCCTATCAAATCAACGCCATAGCGCCCTCCATCCTCGCTGAAGAAATGTCAAAATTAACAGGAAAATTAATCCATATTTCTACGGATTATGTCTTTGATGGCAGTAAAAATACACCTTATTTAGAGACAGATAAAACTAATCCTTTGGGGGTGTATGGCAAAACAAAATTAGCAGGAGAAGAAGCCATACAAAATACTAATGTTGATTATATTATTTTAAGAACGGCATGGGTTTACGGTATTTATGGACAAAAAAATTTTGTCAAAACTATGGTAAGATTAGCCCAAGAAAAAACACAATTTACCTACAGTGGCGCAAAACAATTAGTACCAGTTGCCAATAAACCAATTTTATGGTATGGCATTGAAGCTATCGTCAAAGCAGGGATTACAGACATCGGCATTATTATTAGCCCTGAAACTGGCACGGAAATTGAGCGGGTGACGGGCGCTGGGGAAAAATTTGGAGCAAAAATTACCTACATCTTACAAGAAAGCCCCGATGGTTTAGCCCATGCCGTGAAAATCGCTCAACCTTTTTTGGCAGATTCTCCATTTATTATGTATCTGGGAGATAACTTAATTGCTGATGATTTAGAAGAGTATTTAACAGAGTTTAAAAGTAATAATTTATCAGCTTTAATTCTGCTGAGAAAAGTATCAAATCCTTCCGCTTTTGGAGTAGCAAAAATTGACGAAAAAGGTAATATTTTAGCATTAGTCGAAAAACCAACCAATCCTCCTTCAAATCTTGCTTTAGTGGGCATTTATTTTTTTTCCCCCATAATCCATGAAATTATTGAAAATTTACAACCTTCCCCAAGGGGAGAGCTAGAAATTACTGATGCTTTACAAGGTTTAATCACAGAAGGGAAAAATGTTAAAGCCTGTCAACTCAAGGATTGGTGGTTAGATACGGGTAAAAAAGATGATTTACTAGAAGCAAATCGTATTATTTTAGACACTAATTTAACGTCAAATAATCAAGGCATTATTCAAGGTAATAGTCAAATTATCGGTAGAGTTGCCATTGGCAAAGATACAAAAATTATTAACTCAACCATAAGAGGTCCAGTTATAATAGGTGATAATTGTCATATTGAAAACTGTTTTATCGGACCTTATTCAAGTATTGCTAATAATGTGATTTTAACGGATGCAGATTTAGAACATAGTGTCATTTTAGACTCGGCACAATTAAAAGGTATTCATCATCGTATTGTCGATAGTGTCATTGGACAACGGGCTAAGTTAATTTTAGCACCCCAGCGCCCGAAAGCTCTCAGTTTTATGATCGGTGATGATTCATATATTCAATTAGTTTAATTTTTTATCAACACTTAACTAGGAAAGTTATGGTTTTTTACAGTGGTTATGATAAATTAATAAAGAACAATGCTTATAATTATTACTGAATAAGACTTACAGCAAAATAAAAATTAAAAGTTTATAAATTATTATTTAATAATTCTCTTTTCCCTCTTCCCTTTTCCCTATGTCAACCAGCAATTTATCATAATAAGAGAGCCAAAATTGTATTTATGAAAATTACTTTAGAATTACCAGATATTCCCAACGTGGATAAAATAATTGGCGTTGCTGAATCAAGGTATGAAAAGAAAAATCGAACTATCTCAAACAATGGTTATTTAATCGTTTCGTGATTGGTACTGAATAGAAATCATACTCAATATCAGCAAAGCCAATATACTTATACTTGCAATGTTTAAATGAAGATTTCTGAAATCAAAGTAATAATGGCTGAAACCTTTAAATACTAAGCATTTTAGACACAGATTGCCCCTGGTTGCACGAACCTTCTATTTACGACGCCTAACCATGAAAAACGCTATAAATAGATAATTTTTCCATCGATAATTTCAATTAATCCTAAATCCTGTAATCCTATCCATTGCCAAGTTGTAAATAATTGATAGAATTGTTGCCAATCTAAATATATTTTTTCTTCCTTTTCCGTTGCACATGCTTTTATTGCATCTAAGGTTTTTTTGGCATCTTCTAAATCAGGATGAATTCTACTAGCGGTAAATTGAACTAAGGCTAAATATTGATTCCAAGATTTTTTTCTTTTCGGGTTAATATACCAACAACCAATCATTATATAGTCTTGATATTCATCTACTATAGTAAATAAAGGCTCTCTAGCGTAGTATGGAACTTCTGAATCTTCTGATTTGAGCATAATACAAGTTAAGTCGATCGTAGGATGCTCCCTATCATGTCCTATTTCTTGCCATTGGGGAAATGTGATTAAAACGATTCGATGATCTGATAAATAATTAACAGTAGGTTTAGGATACAACCAACGTGCTAAATCTTTGAGATGATTAATCATTAGTGATTTCTTAGAAGTTAGTATTTTTAAGGAAAATGTCGAGGAAAATCAAAATTTGTGCCTCAAAAGTTCGATCGAACTCTATGATGTTTTAAGAATCTTCTGGTTTTTAATTCCTGTATTTGACGATTAGCTTCTTTTTTAGCCAGTAACCCACATTTATTAATTGAAGTTGTAGAGAGGAGATTAACAAATTGAGGGCGGTTAAAATTACCCATAAATGCCCCATAAGCACAAATAGCTTCAGGGTATTGAGTCACTAAACCGTAGTTTAAATCACGGGGTATCTGGGGGATATATTTTTCCCAACGAAATTCATCTACAGTTAACCATGCAGTAATAGCGATGGGCGCAATGACTCGATGAATGTCAGATTCCATCAATGATAGCAATACAGGGTGGTTATCTTGGGGAGAAACGCTATAGTCTCGCTGACTAATTTCTAATATTTGTTCGACAATTTCTGATCCTAATGCTAATAAACGAAAATAGCTAGAGACAAAATCGGGGATAGCGTAGTAACGACACCAGCCTTTTTGATGTAAGGGAGGAAAAGTAACGGCGGTTTCAGTAGCTAAAAACCAGTGGGCTTGATTGTGCAAAATTTTTTCACGGTAATAATTTCGTATAGTGATAGGGGGATATTGTTCTAAATAGCTGTTTTGGCTCATTTTGTTACAATTTATTTTGCTACTCTACTACTTTAATTCAAAGATTAAGAATTTAGTTGATCTCTGATGCTAATGACGAATTAAGTGTTTAATAGAGGAACGATCGAGTGGTCTGGAATGCGTTTTAATTCAATATAATGATTAATTTCTTCTGTAAATTCACTCTCTATAAGCAAGGGCAGAAAATACTTGACAAGGGACTTAAATGAAGCATTCGGTTAGAGATTTCTTCGGGTGTAATTCCCCATTATCATAATCTACTTTAATTTCATTCTGAATTATTTTAACTCTAATATTGTAAATACTTCATTTAACGGATTCTTACTATTATAATTAAAGATATTCTCTAGTTAACTCTTAAGGAACGATGGAAACAATTACCATTCAAGTTGATCCTGAAATTGCCAAGGCTTATCGAGAAACCAAACCTGAAAAACAGCAAAAAATTGGTATGTTTCTCAATGTAATGCTAAAAAAGGCTATTAATCAAAAACCACTGCTAGACATTATGGAAGAAGCAAGTCAACAAGCGATCTCTAATGGAATGACTCCAGAAATTTTACAATCAATTCTCAATGATGAAAACTAAACGAATCGTCATTGACACGAATGTAATAGTAAGTGCGTTGATTTTCTCTCAATCTACCACTATGCAAGTTTTTAGAATTTATCGCAGAAATCAACTAATAAAAAATGCGATCGCCCTAACAGAAGTACGAGTACCTTCAATAATTGGTTCACCGTTAAGAATTGATGAATCAGAAACAATATAACGATATTGTGTTGCCTGTAACATTTTTGTTAAAACATTAATTTAATTTTTAGGTTAACATTTTGAGGGAGATCAAGGGGGAAAAAAGGAAGTAAATATAAGTATAAAATGGTAATTCAATGGTATAATTTGGACTGAATTAGAAAATATGTCATAAAATACGGCAAACAATGAGTCTATCGGAAAAACAAAGATTTATTGAACAATTATCAAAAGAAAAGTCAGAATATAAATACCGAAGCCAAGCGGAAGATTCAGCAAACTCATTAGATATACTTTCCAATGATATATATTCAGAAAGTGAAAGATTTATCTATGAATTAATCCAAAATGCCGATGATGCTTCTGATGATTCAACAAAAGGAGTCAGTGTTATTATTGAATTTACGGATAATTTTATTATTATTTCTCATACGGGAAAAGAATTTACAGAAAAAGATATTAGATCTATTTGTGGAGTTGGAAAAAGTCAAAAATTAGAAGATCCCAATAAAACAGGATATAAAGGAATTGGGTTTAAATCTGTTTTCGGTAAATCAAATTATGTTTGTATTAAATCAAATGATTTTTGTTTTCGCTTTGATAAAAAACATTGGGAAAATAAAGAATATAAAATGCCTTGGCAAATAATTCCTATTTGGACAGATATAAATAATATTTCAGAATTAAAATCTGTGTCTTTTATTCATTTTTATAAAGTTTCTACTATTATTAAATATGAAAAAACGGATGAATTAAAACAAGATTTATTAAAGCTCTTAGAACATCCCCAAATAATGCTTTTTTTGAGAAAAGTAAATAAAATAATTATTAGGGAAAATAGTAAAGATATTGTAACGGTAGAAAAATTAACCACAAATGAAACTATAACTTTGAAAAAAAATGGATATATTGAAAGTGAATGGATAAAAAAAGATTTTATGGGATTTCCTATTAGTAAAGAAATACAAGAAAAGCTAAAAGGAGATGAATATTCACCAAAAAAACTAAAAGAAGCAAAATATTCTAGTATTTCTTTTGCCGCAAAAGTTGAAAATAATAAAATCATTCCCTTAAAAAATGATGAATCTTTAATTTTTACTTATCTGCCCACAAAAATTAGTTTAGGTTTTCCATTCCTGATCAATGCAGATTTTCTCACAAATGCACCAAGAGAGGGATTCCATGAAGATAGAGTTTGGAATCAATATCTTTTTGAACAAGTTGCTTTTAAGTTATTAGAATGGTTAGCAGAATTAGCTAAAAATCCAAGATATAAATATCAAATAAGTCAATTGATTCCTGATAAGTTAAAAGGTTATAATAAAATTATAGAGGCATTCAATAATGGATTAAATAAAGCTAAAAATAGTATTGCATTTATTCCTAGCGAAAGTTATAAATTATTGAAAATAAGTGAATCTTTGATTGATAAAACAGATATTAATTATGTTATAGGAAAAGAATCATTTTTGGAGTATTATAAAATAGCAATTAATAAAAATATTTCTGTTTATTTAGTTAATCATAATATTATTCATGTTAATAAATTAATTAATTTTGGGGTTAAAGAGTTTTCGTTAAAAGATATACCAAATTTATTTGAATCTGATATTTTTCAAAGTCAGTTATCTATAGATGATACATATCAGCTTATTGAATTTTTATACAATAAAGCACAAGATGAACAACAAGGAAAATACTGGAAAGAAAAACTGCCGAGTTTACCATTTCTTTTTAATCAATATCAACAATTAACTTCTCCTAATAAACCTATCTATTTTCCTGTAGAAGAATTAGATATGGATGATGAGGATGATGATTTAGTTGCTCATAACCAAGAACTTTCTTTTATTAATGAAGAAGTATTAGCACAAATATCTGAGAATAAATTGATATTGCAATGGCTGCAAAAAGACTTAAATATAACTTATCCAACCCAAAGTAATATTCTTGACAAAAATATTTTACCAAATCTTGATTCTCTGAGTGAAACTGCTGAAAAATCTATTCAAATTGTTAGATATTTATTTGATGCTCATAAACAAGGAGAAATAAATGAAAGTAATATATATCAATTAAAAAATTTATATTTGATAACTAAAAATAGTTTACCTTGTAAGTTATCAGAATATCATTTATATTTATCAGATGAATATGAACCTGAGTTGAATTTGGAAGAATATTTGGAGTCAAAATATTTTATATCATCTGAATATATTAGAGAAAATGATAATATAAAAGACTGGAATTATTTTTTTGTTTTGATAGGAGTAAAGGAAAAGATAGGAATCGAAGAAATACAAGAAAGAACAACGATAAGTAAACTAGAAAAGATATTTTCTACTGAATATTTTGATTTTTTGAAAAATACTCAACAATATCCTTTCACTGTATACCCACATTTAATGAGAAGTGACAATGAAATAAAATCATTAACAAAATTAACTTTTGTAGAAGAAACAAAAAATTATAAATTTTCTCGTTTTTTTTGGGAAAAAATTGTTAAAAATAATTTTTTATTAAAAATTAGTAATATAATTCAATATTATTGGGGGTATGGTAATCGAACAGGTAGATCTCAAGGAGATAATGTTGAACCAAATTATCTTATCTGGTTTTTAACACATGAAAGTTGTATTCCGACAGTTAAAGGTGAATGTTATAAAGCTGAAGAAGTAATTATTAATAGAAAAGAATTTCAGAAAATAGGAGGAAAAGATTTATCAATACTAGATTTAAAAGTAGAAATAAAACCAGAATTACAAAAATTATTTAACTTTAGAGAAACTATTAATCTTGAAGAATATCTTGATGTTTTGATGATAATTTCAGAAACCCAAGATGAAGATAAAGATATAAGTAATATTATTGAACGCATTGGATTAATTTATCAAGCTCTTACTAAATATGATCAAGACTATGAAAAAGAAATGATCAAGAAATGGGGAGAATCAAATAAGGTTATGGCAATTGATAACTCTTTTTATTCTCCTCAAGATTTATATTGGGTTGACACAAAAATTTGTGAACTTCCTGCTAATATTAATAATTTTGTAAAATTACCTAAAAAAGATTCTGAAGTTATAAATCTACTCAGATTATGGGGAGTAAAAATAATTACTGATGAGGACTTAAATTTTGTTACAAGTGAAGATAAAAATGAAGTATCAGATCTAAAAAGAAGATTAAAAAGTCGTTTACCTCTTATTGCTTTAGTTTCATCTACTCAATTAGAAGAAGATTGGCAAAATGTGTTTAGTAAAATGAGTAAAATTTTAGATGAAACCATTTTTTATGAAGTAAGCGAACTTTATATATCTTGTGAACAAAATGGAGTAGAAATATTTACACAAAAAAGAAATGCTCGGTTTAATCCTCAAAGTCAAGAGTTTTATTTTTCAGGGAATTGGGATAGTCCAAGAACTTTATATTCACTAACAGAAGAATTAGGAAGTCTCCTAAAAAATAAAAGGATGGAAAAAGAGTTAAATTTATTAATTTTAGATAATATAAGTAGTGGTTTAGAATGGCTAAAAGAACAAGGATATGATACTACACAAATTCTGTCTCAGTACTTAGAAGAAGAGCAAGAATTTATATTGCCCACTACAGATAGTTTAATTAACAATTCGTTGGCGAGGTCAAATGAACAAAAACAATTTGACGCTGAAACTGGAAAACTTGGAGAAGAATTTTTGTATAAAGAATTATTAGAAATAATTAAAGCAAATTATCAAGTATCAGATAATGAATTTAAAAATACAGAAAAAGGTTGCCGAGTAGAGATTAGAAAAGAAAATTGTCCGAAAGAGATTGAAATTGTTTGGGAGAATAAAAATGGAGAATCAACAAAACCTTATGACTTCAAAGTTATTAAATATTTTAAAATTATAGAAAATAATAGGTTACAAATTAAAGAACAAGTTATTTATATTGATTCAAAAGCAACCACAACAGATAAAATTAATAATGAATCAATACCATTTTATTTATCGCCCCAAGAATGGGTTTTTATGGATGAAAATAAAGATAATTACTATATTGCTAGAGTATTTAATGTGAGAACAAATCCATATATGAGTATCTTAAGAGGAAGTAATTGGAATAATTTATTAGATAGCAAAGATGATTTCTTGTTACAAATTTAATCATCTCGAAACTGATCCCATGCCGCATCATTAAAACTATCAGGATCTCCCCAATCTACGTCATCAAAAGGATCTGGATTACTATAGTAGTAATCATCATCATCATCATTATGGTCTTGATAATAATTTTGTTCTGGTTTTTCCTCATCCCAATCTTCTTCATCTTCTACATCATTGTCAAAAAAATCATTATTTTCCTGCTCTGATTCTATTGGGGAAACTTCTAAACCATTATCCCTAAATTCTTTGACGATTTCATCGATAGGATCTTCTAATAAATCTAACAATTTTTCAGGAGAAATTTTATCTTTATCAAGTTGTAAGGCTTCAATTAAATATTCTCCTATTTTGATATTTTTGCGACTATTCCAAGCCCCAACATATAATAGGATATTACTGCTTTTTTGATAATAATTATATAGATGTTGTTGGTAGTCTATCTCGGCTAAGTAGTAGTAAAGTTTATCAGGATTTTGAATGTTTAATTTAGATAAAGCCTCGCCAATTTTCTCATCATAATGATTCACTAATGCCATGTCTGTAGCGTTAGTCAAATAAACTGCTATATAGTAAGCACGTTCCTTAATTAATTTAGGTAAAATTTGGCACTCATTTTTATCATTACAACATATTTTAATTGTTAATAATTTTTGCTCAATTTGATTGTTAATACTTTGTAGAATTTCGGCTGATTTATCCCTTACTGCTGTATGTTGTCCAATTAATGAAGTTAAGGAATATTCTGATAATTGCCAAGGTTGAATAAGTTGCTGAAAAATGATTTTATCCTCTGTGTTAGGATTAGTCATAATTGGTTTTGGTGTTAGTTTTTAACGATTATATTTATCATAATCCGACATTTGTGAGATTATCTATCATTCAATGCGAATGAGGAAAATAATAGCCATGTGGAAATTTTGTATTATTCTTGGTCAGTTCTGTAGGTAATAATAAATGTACGCTATTACTCAAGATTTTGGATTTAATTAAATCACGCAAACCATTAATGTGGATGTCTAGTATGTTTACCATAAGTTTAATTCTATTTTGATTGTATTTATGGGGGGTATATAACAAAATATATATACGCTATAGCTTTATACTTGAGGTATATTTTTGGGGTTACATACTAATAATTTCGATGTCCGTAATATAATAGTGAAATATCTTCTCCTAACTTCTTAACTTTATTCACTAATTCAGGGGGATTAATTACCTTAACTTGTCCACCAAAACCAACAATCCACCGTAATAAATCAATGTCTTCTAATGACCATAATGGTAATTTTACTTGAAAACGATTAGGATAATTTTTATCTTCTGTCTTTTTAAGGGTAAAAGGTGGTTTTTTATGGTTGGTTTTATGAAGAGGGGGAGACATTTTCATTTGTTGTAAGGGAAAGCGATTTGTGCCTTCACTGATAAACTTAAAAATATAATCGTTGAACCATAATTCTATAGTTATTTCAGCCTTACTTCTCTGTTTTTTATCGAGGTATTCTTTTTGCCATTTAACATTATTACCGAGAAAGATTCCCCCACTAGCTTGATATAGTTCTTGCAATTTGTTTAGAGCGTTTACCTGTTGTTTTACATCCCTTAATTTATCTGTTTTTCTGCCTAAAAATAATCTATCTAATCTTTCAAATTTAAATAAACCTTTGTCTATTCCCTCTGCATATTCATAGGCTAAATACCAACCAATGTTATGAAAAACTATTTGTAATGGATACGCTAAAAAATAATTGTTATTAGTGGTAGTTTGACTAAATTTGGCACTGCCTGAAAAGCGATTTAATTCTAATAAATGTCCAGAGGCGATCGCACCTTCTAAGACATCAATTTTTTTGGCTAAAGAATCATTAGAAATACTGTTTAAATCGACAATGTTTTTATTATAAATTGCCCTGACGGGATAACTTTCGGGATGAGCAATTTTAGCATCTCCGAGACGATTTTTAAAAGTTTCATAAATAGATAAGGCAACAGGATCTGATAAACTATTAGCTTGAGCTTCCAATAGGCGAAAAACTTTAATTAAATCTGTTTGAGATAAAATGCCTGTGCCGATAAAATAGCCTTTTTTCATGGTAAAATCGGGGAAAATGCCAAAGGGTTTTAAAACTTTTTCTATATCTTTACGAATACTATCACCACAGTTAATATGGATAATTTGTTCATCTTGCATGGCTTGAACTAAACTTTGCAAACATCCTTCTTTTTTTTTGTAAATTAGGGGATGATGGATAATAAAATGAATAGTTTTTATTAGTCTGGTAAATGGTTCAATATCTGAGTAGGGATGGGTTACTAAATCATCAATATTTACTATTTCAATATCTGGTAATAGTTCATAATTTTGTAGATGAATAATGCCCATTTTCTCTAACCAGATTAAGTCTTGTTTAATGGCTTCGGGTTGGGCATAAATAGGGCTTATTTTCTTGGCTAAAATGGCACAAATTTCTTCGATTTCACAGGCAAATTTAGTTTCTTCCCCTAAGATTTCTGTGATTAATTCGGGGTTGGATTTAGATAAGTTGCCGAGGTTAGGATATTTAATTATAAGGCTAATTAAGTGGAAGATGCGATCGAAGTCTAGTAACCTTGAATAAGGATGAAATTGTATTTTACTATTGGCGGTGCGATTAGTGCGATTAACTTTTACTCGATTTAGTTTTGAAAGTTGATTATTAAACTCATTAACTTCTAATTTACCATCTTTAAATGGTATGTCATAAACAGCTAAAAACCCCTCCGCAGGAAGAGGTGGAAAATTTCTGAGGGATTGATATAAATTAGTTATAACATCATCTGGTACTTGTCGAGAACGCTTTTTATTCCAGTCTAAACAAACATTTAAAGGAGTTTTTAAATACCAACCAATCCAGTTGACATTTTCATATTCTGCTAACTTTTCTAAAAGAGTCATTCGCCACCATCTTTGAGCGTTAGTAGCATCATAAATAATCGGTTTTCCTACTTGAATATAACTGTCAATTTGTTTAAATATTTCTGCTTCAATTAATTGCCAATCTCTTTGTATATTTTCATCACCAAAAAGTTGTTTTCTAATGCTATCGGTGGAAATAATTTGATAATTTGAGTCTTGTTTAATAATATGTTTAGCTAGAGTTGATTTTCCACTACTTGGGCAACCAATTAAAATGTATGAAATCATTTTTATTTTCTTTGGGTATCTATTTTATTGCATAATATAGTGATAAATTCTTCGAGAACTTCCGTCACTAAATCATAATCTTTTTTTTCCGCACAATGATCTATTTCTTTGTGACTAGATGGTTGATTAAATTTAGGACGTAACTGATAGTTAGTCTCAGGGTAGTTAATGTTATAAAAATGATTAATAAATTCATTCTCTAATTGTTGATTATCTAAATAAATAAAACAGAATTTATATCCTTTATTTTTTAATTCAATTGACTTTTCTTTTATATTGAAGCCATGTTGAGAAAATAATTTTATCAATCCATTTATGGTAGCTTCATCAGGTAAATTTACATAAATTGTCATAAAATGCGAATCTCCATTTTTCTTCTATATAAATGGAATATCAAAAGCATCCCTATGACTGCCTTTATTTCTTTCGTTTTTTATGAGACGATTAATAATTTGTTTAATTTTTGTGATTTTTTCCTCATTACTTTTATTCATAATCATATTGCAACAAAATTCAACTTTATCACTAAGTGGAAGAAATTCATAAGATTCTTTTTTGTATTTTTCACCAGTAGCAATAACAGTGATAGATTTGATCGTATTATTAGGGGTTTGTTCTAAATCAATTAAATTTTTATGACTATAAAATCTAATAAAATGATCGACAACTAACTCAATTTGTAAACAACAAAGACGACAAAATTCAGTAAAATCATCATTTAATCTTGCTTTAATCATTAACACACAATCATCATTAAGTTTTTCTCTCAATTTATGATTTTTTTGAAGATAACTAATTTTAGAATAATTGATATTATAATTGATAACTTTTTGATAATTTTGAACTCCAGTAACTTTTACATAAGTTTCTAAATTACTGAGTAAACTGTGTAATTCATGAATTTGTTTTTTTAATTCATCAATTTCTGTTTTTTCATTGTTAGTCATTGAGAAATAAACCTATCTCTAATTTTCTAATTAATTTAAACTCATCAGATTGTTATATAAAGTTATATATTTTTGATAAATAAGATCGTCCTTACCCTTAACCATACCTATAAACTCTATTTTACCTTTTAATACGTCTTGAAAACGAGGGATTTCTTTCCCTGAAAATCTAGCCTTATGATGATACTTTTCTTCAAACTCCTTCTGTGCAGATTCTAAACCAAATTTAGCCCAAGCATGAAGCATCGCCCTGACTTGACGCACATAACGTCTATCCACATTGGGAAATTGATTAGTGGTTAAACCCGTTACCTCTTGATGATTCCCCTTAGTTTGTAAACGGGTTTTCTTTTCATTCACACTAAACCCATTCTCTCTGATGATAGTCGAAAGGCGATCGCCCAACACAACTTTTTTCCCCTCATCCTCATTAACAACATAAGCTAAATCCGCAGCAAAATCCTTGATAGTAGTAGAAAAAGTCATATCATCAGCATAACGAGTATAAGTTGCCTTACAATCTTTTGCCAGACGTTGTAACTGACTATCCATCTTCCCACAAATCATATTAGTAATAATAGGAGAAGTCGGCGCACCTTGAGGTAACTCATTATTCTGACAACAAATTTGAGCTAATACCGTAGCCACATTAGGAGGTAAATGATAAGGAGTTGCCATAAACATTCCCCTAACTCGCCCAAAATTGACAGAAGGAAAAAAGTTTTCTAAGTCTAAATTTAAAATATAACGTTTTTTTACATGGGCTTTGGCATTGGTAACAATATTTTTATCTTGCACAAAACCATGCACTGAAGGCTTAACCTGATAAACTGCCTGTAAAACCTGATTAAGTTTTTGTTGAATAATTTTTAACGCCGTAATCGGGGTTGATATTTGTCTTTCACCGCCAGATCTTTTGGGAATAGTAAAAGTTTTATAACGTCTCTGGGAGTCAACTAAATAAAGATGATAAACTAATCTTTTATGAGGAATATTTAAGAGTTTAGCAACATCTAAAGGAGTTTTTAATTCATAGAATTTTTGTTTTAATTCTTCAGGAGAGTCTGAGAGTAATAAACGATTCTTTTTATCCTGATTTGGTGAAATTAATTGCCCTTGAGGAAGATTTGCCGTCATTATTACTCTTAAATTAAAAAATAAAAACTTGTGACTAAAAAGAAAACTAAAATAAAAATCACTTGCAGGTTGTATTCTACCTTATCCATATATATTTATAGAATCTTCTTTGGTTACTGCTCAGATTCTATCGTAAAGCTAAGTTTGAAATACACCATCGCAGTATCCACAATGGAAATCAATATCTTACCCTACAAGTGATTTATTTAGTTTTAACCTTTTTTGAGGTCATACTATTAGCTTATCTTACCTTAACAAGAAAACTAATGATTTGATGCTAATGACGAAATTGGAAATCATCCCAAAGTTTGTAATTTCTATTGATACGCTCGGAGCCACATTCTGGACATTTCATCTTTTTTCCCTCAAATCCTTGTTTTCCCTACATCATACCTTGATTCAGCAACGCCAAAAATGTATCATCAGTTGAGCAAAATGATTATGTCTTGACACTCACACCATCAAGCAACTAGAGAATTTTCCATCGGAAGTCTGACGGTTTTAGGATAAAATCAATTACTATGCGGTATCGAAGCAATATATAAAATTTTTATGTCAAATCAAGTAGAATCAATAAAATTACCTCGCACCAGTGAATCAGAAAATTTAAAAAAAATTCGCCATACCACCTCCCACGTCATGGCTATGGCAGTACAAAAATTATATCCTAACGCTCAAGTAACCATCGGACCTTGGACAGAAAACGGTTTTTACTACGACTTTGATTTACCTGAATCCTTGACAGAAAGCGATCTCAAAGCAATTAAAAAAGAGATGACCAAAATCATCAATAAAAAATTACCCGTTGTCAGGGAAGTTGTTAGCAGAGAAGAAGCGCGCCAACGCATTGCCCATATTAACGAACCTTACAAACTGGAAATTCTTGATAGCATTAAAGAAGAACCCATTACAATTTATCACTTAGCGGATCAATGGTGGGATTTGTGTGCCGGTCCTCACGTGGAAAGTACCGCAGATTTGAACCCCAAGGCTATTGAGTTGGAATCGGTGGCGGGCGCTTATTGGCGCGGTGATGCCAGTAAACAGCAGTTACAAAGGGTTTATGGCACTGCTTGGGAAACCCCCGAACAATTAACGGAATATAAGCGCCGTAAGGAAGAAGCGTTAAAAAGAGATCATCGCAAATTAGGTAAAGAATTAGGCTTATTTATTTTCTCTGATTCTGTCGGACCCGGATTGCCTTTATGGACTCCCAAAGGTACTCTTATTCGTTCCACTTTAGAAGATTTTTTGAAACAAGAACAGGTTAAGCGTGGTTATTTACCTGTAGTTACTCCCCATATTGCTAGGGTGGATTTGTTTAAAATTTCGGGACATTGGCAGAATTATAAGGAAGATATGTTTCCCATGATGGCTGATAACCCTGAGGAAGCGGAAAAAGAAATTGGTTTTGTCATGAAACCCATGAATTGCCCTTTTCATATCCAAATTTATAAGAGTGAATTGCGCTCTTATCGCCAGTTACCTATGCGTCTAGCGGAATTTGGTACAGTATATCGTTATGAACAATCAGGAGAATTGGGCGGTTTAACTAGAGTAAGGGGTTTTACGGTGGATGATTCTCATTTATTTGTGACTTCCGATCAATTAGAGTCAGAATTTTTCAGCGTAGTTGATTTAATTCTCTCGGTTTTCAATAGTTTACAGTTAAAGAATTTTAAAGCGCGCCTCAGCTTCCGTGATCCCGCTTCTGATAAGTATATCGGTACTGATGAGGTTTGGGAAAAGGCGCAAAATGCCATTCGCAATGCGGTGCAAAAGTTGGATATGGAACATTTTGAAGCACCCGGGGAAGCGGCTTTTTATGGTCCCAAGTTAGATTTTATTTTCCAAGATGCTTTGGAAAGGGAATGGCAGTTAGGCACGGTGCAGGTGGATTATAATTTACCTGAAAGATTTAATTTGGAATATACAGCGCCCGACGGCGCGCGCCAACGCCCCATCATGATTCATCGAGCGCCCTTCGGTTCATTAGAACGTTTGATCGGTATTTTAATTGAGGAATACGCTGGAGATTTTCCGTTATGGTTAGCGCCCACCCAACTGCGGTTAATCACGGTTAATGAGGAATTTTTACCCTATGCCCAAGATGTTTGTCAGCAAATGTTAATGGCTGGAATTAGGGCTGAGGTGGACACCAGTGGGGAGAGATTAGGCAAAATGATCCGCAACGGTGAGAAGCAAAAAGTCCCTGTCATGGCTGTGGTAGGGGCGAATGAGGTGGAAAATAATACTCTCAGTCTTCGTACTCGTGCGGTGGGTGATTTAGGTACTTTACCCGTCGCTGAGGTGATTGCTAAAATCAATGATGCCATTACACGGCGAGGGGCGCTGGAATAATTCGGAAGTAATTTGAGGGCAAATTATTTTCTGTTAGTAGTGGTTGAATGGTATTCAACCCACCCAGAAAGTTATAAACATTTTTAAAGAATCTTATTTCGGGCTTCTAGCCCGATTAAGGTTGATCCCTGATACAAACTAGAAGAAGTACCAAAAAGAATCTTAGTTCAATTTATTGAACTTAATCCTGTTGGTTCCTTGTAATTCATTATACGGTGGCTAAATTACTTGAATTCCAGTAACTCTTTTTTTGCTACCTTTGCCTTTTTTCCGTTTCACTCATTCCCTAGCAAATAACGATGACTCGATTTGTGATCAAAATTGAAAATTTACCCGGCATTAGTAATCAAGATATTCAAATATTAAACAATGCCAAAATTTTTACCAATCTTGATCTATTAAATCAAGGCTATGAAAAAAATAAACGGATTTTATTAGCTCAAAAAATTAGTATCAATATCCGACAACTTAGTAAATGGATTGCCCTAGCTGATTTAGCAGGAGTTAAAAGCGTTAATAGTCAATATTGTGGACTTTTATTACACGCTGGAATTGCTTCCCTAGAAAGTTTAAGTCAAGCCAAAGCGCCCTCCCTCCAACGCCAAATTCTTCGTTTACAAGTAGCCACTCTGAAAAGACGAGATTTATGCCCATCGGTTTCGCTAATACAACAATGGATTACCGAAGCCCAAAAGTTAGTACGATTGTAGTGAAATCACCTGCTAAATATCTCACGAAATAGAATGAATGAAGCACCACCACAATTAAAGTTATTCGGATTAAATGCCCAACAGGGTAGATGGTTGCTAATTCCTCTGGGCATTATTGTTTTATTATGCTTAGGTAGTGTTTACTCTTGGAGTATTTTCAGAAAACCCCTCGAAACACAATTTAATATCAGCGCCACAGAAAGTTTACTACCCTACACCATTGCCCTTCTCTTTTATTCTTTGTTAATGCCCATTGCTGGTTTTTTTATTCCAAAAATCGGCGCAAGAAAAATGACAGCCATAGGTGGTATCGTGGTAGGTTTGGGCTATATTCTTGCGAGTTTTGGCTCTAATATTATTATCATTACTATTGCTTACGGTGTCATCGCTGGTAGTGGGGGAAGAAATTATTAATCTTAACCCTAATTTTTAGCAATGGCACCCACCATTACCCTAAAATTTTTTAACCCTGATAACTATGCCCAAAACTACGGTATTGTTTTTACTGCTTATGGTACAGGTGCGCTAATTGGGACATTATTTATTGGTCAAATACGAGATTTGTTTGGTAGTTATACTAACGGTTTCTATGTCATGGGTTTATTAGCAATTGTTGGTATTATCGTGGCACAATTTACCCTCAAAAGTCCTCATCATCTACGGTGAAGGGCGCTATAGGATTTGATTAAAAAGTCTATTCATGGGGATTATGAATTATGAATTATGAATTATTAGACTTGTTGCAAATTAAATATCTGCGTATGTGAAACCCTTATTAAATAAATAAGGACTAAATTTAGCAAAAAACCTATTTCGCAACAACTCTATTATCTCCCCTGCTTTCTCCTGTGTCTTTTAAATACTATTTGGTCTAATATCAAGTCCGTTTGATCAGCCGAAGGCTGCCGCTGCGCGATCACTTACAAATTAATTAAGAATAATCTTAGTTCAATTTATTGAACGTAATTCTGTTGGTTCCGTGTAATTTATTACACGGTGGGTAAAGTGCAAAGATACTAATAAGGGTTTGCTGAATAAATCAAAACCCTTATTAAACAAAGGTTTTAAGCATAATGAAACCCATAAAAAGTGCCAAAAATAATCTTTTTTCTCTACCCTTTTTTAACCTTTGCACCTTGCCCTTTTCACTTTGCTCTTTTAAAGCATTTTACCTGATACCTGACACCCAAAACCTCACACCTCCCCTCACCAAAATACTTTTTCAGCAACACCTAATTATCCGAACGTAATATTACTCATCAACTCCCTTGAGTTTAGCACGACCACGAATAGAAGCAATAGCTTCTAGCGCCGCTTCAGCGCCCGCCTTAATATCTCTCTCCGCACCACCAAGATAAAGCCTTCCGAAACTTCCCACAGCTTGAACCGTTAAAATATTAATCAGCGCAGCTTTCTCTGCCTCGTTAGCAGCCAGCGCTGCATACGCAGCCGGTTGAACCTCCAAAACATAAAGAGTTTCTCCAGCTAACAACATTTGTCCGCGCCGATTACGGTTAATAATTTGAGCTTGATAAGGATCAATATTGCGGATAATTTGACTGGATACCACCTCTGGTTTAATACTATCCCCTTCTTCAGCCCCCAGCGCCCTCAAAATAGCTTGACCGGCCGCCTTAGTCTCCCCTTGATTAGTAGAATGAATTTCTAACAATCCGTACAAACGTTCTACAAATTGCACACCCGGGCGCACCACAGCCGATTTAAGAGCTATATCAGTAATACGATTAATCTCAATACCCGGAGAGATTTCGATCCACAAAGACGCATCACCGGGTAAAGGTAAAAATCCTAAAGCCACCGTGCCAATATACGCAGCGTGTTGAGGTTGTAATCGATCTAAATATACATAGCTACGTAGTTCAACACCCATGTTTTGATTATTTCTGTGTTTAAGCAACAGCTTACAATTATAGCGCCCTCCCGTCCGAAGGGAAGTAGTATCCTACCTCCCCAAAAAATGCTTATTAACAAACAAAATCAAAATTAGGTGGTCGCTACCACACGACGACGACGACGAGTAAACTTACCATCCTCATCACCATTGTCATTTTGATCTTGAGTCGAATCAGGTTGAACCTGTAGCATAAAAATAACCAAAGGATTACTTCTTAATTCTCTTTGAATCAAGCGATCTAAACTAACCTCCACATCAAGACGAATACTCGACCAGTTAACCTGCTCATTAGGATTTAACAAGAAAGCACTTTTCAGACGATCAGCAATGGTTTTTTCCACATTACGACTAATTAAACGCTCCAACATCGACATTTCCACCTGACTAACCACCCCACGGAAGTTAATTTGTGGCTCATCCCACAAGCGCCCCTCACCATTCACATTAGCCACCACCGTAATCACACCATCCTCAGCAATCTGTCTTCTTTCCTCCATAATATTAGTACCATGGACTACCCCTGAACTATCCACCAACTCAATACCAGAAGGCACTCTTTCACCCTTACCAATACTATCAGGAGTCAATTCAATGGTATCTCCATTATCAATAATGACGATATTCTCCGCCGGAATCCCCACACTCTGAGCCGTTTGACTATGCTTAACCAGCATCCGATGTTCACCATGCACCGGCACCATGAACTTAGGCTTAGTCAAAGCCAACATCAACTTCTGATCCTCTTGACAACCATGACCAGAAACATGAAGTCCCATGCCCTTACCATATAATACATTTGCCCCTTGCATAATTAAATTATCAATAGTATTCACCACCGCAATCGTATTACCTGGAATCGGATGAGCCGAGAAAATAATCGTATCACCTTTTTTCACCCTGACCTGACGATGTTCATTTCTGGAAATTCTGGTCATCGCCGCAAATTTTTCCCCCTGAGAACCAGTACAAAGAATTAACACTTGTTCATCAGGTAAACTAGACAAATTGCGTAACGGTACAAACAAATCTTCAGGACAACGAATATAACCCAAATTACGTGCGTGGGCAATAACATTCAACATCGAGCGCCCGACAATACCAACCTTGCGATGATATTTTTGAGCCAATTCTAACACCATATTAACCCGATGAACCGAAGTCGCAAAGGTTGTCAACATCAAGCGCCCGTTGGTCTGACTAAAAATTCTTTCGAGGTTAGGATAAACAGAGCGCTCAGAGGGAGTAAAACCCGGAACTTCCGAATTAGTAGAATCACCTAATAAACATAGGACACCCTTTTCTCCCAACTCAGCCAAACGATGAAAGTCAAAATATTCCCCGTCCACAGGAGTATGATCCACCTTATAATCCCCCGTGTGAATTACTATTCCGACAGGTGTATGAATGGCGAGGGTAAAACTATCGGCAATAGAATGAGTATTACGGATAAATTCTACCTGAAAATGTTGACCGATTTTTACTACCTCTCTAGGACTAACTGTTTTAATGGTAGTCCTTTCCCCTAGACCAGCTTCCTCAATTTTATCTCTTAATAAAGCCATCGCCAAACGAGGACCATAAATTATCGGAGTATCAATTTGTCTGAGATGATAAGGAATACCGCCGATATGATCTTCATGACCATGGGTAACCACAAAAGCCTTGATTTTATGACTATTTTCTCTTAAATAAGTCATATCAGGCAACACCACATTAATGCCGTGCATTCCATCCGTAGGAAAACCAATCCCCGCATCCACTAAAATTATTTCTTCCCCATACTCATAAATACAAGTATTTTTACCAATTTCATGTAAACCACCAAGGGGAATTACCCTTAATCTATCTCCTTTATTTTGCTCTTTCTTTTGAATTACTTTTGGTTTAATTTGTGGAACTTCCTTAATATTGTCAATTCTTACTGGTGCATTACTGCTTTTTCTTTTTCTTCCTTGAATGGTGTAAATTTTACTCATAAACTTGTCTAATTTTTCCTTGTTTTGTTATGTTTTGTCTGGGAATAATCTAATAGATAATTAACCAATTCGTAGGTTGGGTTAGCGAAAGCGTAACCCAACAACAATCAATGTCATTTCATTTATTGATAACTGATCCAGTAAACCTAATATTAAGTTTACTCACATCAAGGGTGTTCGGGCTGTCACCCTGAAATACTGTGAAAAATGCTATTTTTTTGTAAATTATAATAGTTCTAGTCAACTAAACTACTATAGCTATCATATCAAATAGAAATTATTATTTGCTGTCAACTTAAAAAATAATTTTTTGTTTTTTAAGGCATAATCATAGACTTAGTGAAATATTTAATACCCACTAAAAATGATAATGTTTTTAGGCTTTTTTACAGTAGTTGTATTAAGTTACTAGGAAAGGATACTTATAACCGTGACTGAATAGCACTTATAGCAGCAGAAAAGTTAAAAGTTTACAAATTATTATTTAATAATTATCTTTTTCCTTTTCTCGGTACTAACCAATAATTTCTCATAGTAAGAGAGCCTGTTTTTATAAATTAATGAAAATAAACCTCCTTGTAATTCTTACACTTTCTTAAACTTCTTTTTTCCCATGAGAAAATCTTTTTATATCTGTAGAGTTCCATTCTTAAATTATTAACTTAATAACTTCATTTTGTCAAGCAATAATTTAATGTCAGTATAATTACTATCACCAATAGGAGACAAAGGCAATCTTACACCACCAACGTCCCAACCTTGGAGTTGTAATGCCGTTTTCAGGGGAATAGGGTTAGTATCACAAAACAAAATTTTGAATAGAGGATGTAACGTTTGTTGAATTTTTTGAGCTAAATTAACATTGCCCAACTGATATGCTTTAATCATCGATTGAATTTCTGTGCCTACTAAGTGACTAGCCACACTAACTACACCAATACTTCCTACCGTCATCATGGGTAAAGTCAAAAAATCTTCCCCAGAATAAATCAATAAGCTGTCTTCAGCGAGGATTTTAATTTCCATGGCTTGTTCTAAATTGCCACTTGCTTCCTTCACCGCTACTATGTTAGCAAATTCTTTTCCCAATTGAGCAATAGTTGCCGGTTCACAGTTTTTTCCCGTGCGCCCGGGTATATTGTACAACATGATGGGAACATCAGGACAAGCAGAAGCAATGGCACTAAAATGAAGATATAAACCTTCTTGAGGGGGTTTGTTGTAGTAAGGCACAACTTGTAAAGAGCCATCAATGCCTATTTTTTCAGCTTTCCGAGTTAAATCAATAGCTTTAGTTGTAGAATTAGCGCCCGTCCCCATGATCACTTTACCACGACTGCCCACAGCGCCCTTCACCACTTTTAACAATTCTTCTTTTTCTCCTTCCTCTAAGGCTGGGGATTCTCCCGTAGTGCCACATACTACAATACCATCACTACCATGATCCACTAGGTGACTAGCTAGTTTTTCAGCCATGGCATAATTAACGGAACCATCGCCATGAAAAGGTGTCACCATGGCTGTTAAAACTTGACCAAAAATATAATCACTCATCACAATAAAATACTTTTAGGGGAATTTTCGTCCAACCCTGAGCTAATTTAGATATACTCGCCCATTTTATCACCTCAGTGTAATTAGAGGATAGTGGATAATGGATAATGAAGAATGGATAATTATGAAGTTTGACTGTAGCTATGATAAGGGGTTTAAACCCCTCGCTTACTGACAATTAACTTTGTACAAGAACTAATTTACTATGGTTTTGTATTAACGCTGATTGGTCCATTAACCAAAGTTTGACAGGCTAGGCGATAATTGTCAGGCTTCTTCTTCAGTCTTCTTTCCTCAAAATCAGTTTTGGGAGATAAATTTTCCTTGCCTTCCACTATTTCCACTACACAAGTGGCACATTGACCTGCCCCTCCGCAATTCATCAATTTTCCTCTAAATTTATAAATATCCACACCATTTTGAAGGGCTTTTTCTCTCAAATTAGCTCCATCTGCCGCTATAACTTCTTTATTTTCTTTGAGAAAGGTGATTGTAGCCATGTCTCTTTGTCTCCTAATATTATTAAGTTTCTATAATAACCTTAAAGAATTATAAAGAACTTTGACCAATTATGAATTATGAATTATGAATTATGAATTATAATCATCCTGTGTCCCCGTCTTCCTGTATCCCTAATTCTGTGATGGTTGGGTTACGCTGTCGCACTTCCCAACCTACAAAATCTAGGCGTGAGTTTAGACAAAAGAAAAATTAGCGCCCGTGCAAAAACAGTAAATTAACACCGAGAGTAATACCATCATTAGACTGGGTAACGACATTACCAATGCCGTTGCTACCGATGGCATTAGTGCCATAAACACCGATACCCCAGTTAGTTTGAGGGCGCATATAACGGGCGCCCACCGCCCAAACCAAAGGGTCATTACTTACCATAGGAGTTAACTCGCCAATTAATTGTAAACCCGTGATAGGTTGATAATTCACACCTAAACCAGCGCCCAAAATTCGTTGATCGCCAAATAAACCGGCTTTGGGGCTAAGGAAAAAGGCAAATTGCTCACTATTTTGATAGTTAAAAATAGCTTGGGCGGTAAAACTACCGGGTGCGGTGACGCTTTCAGTCATGGTTTGCCCATTACCAAGATTAGTTACCTTATCTACCGTACCTTTCCAAATATCAAATGTTCCTCTCACACTGAAGGAAAAAGGATCACCTTGACTTTGATTTAAAAATCGAACTTTGGTAGCCACTGCCAATTTAAAACCGTTACCCAAACTCTGATCATTATCGGCTAAACTTTGCCCCAAAAGTTCTAACTGCACATCGTCACTTAAACCATAAGCCAATTGAAACCCAGAGTTTTCGCTCACGTTTCCTTGAACCAAAAAGCGATCTTTTCGCAACGTTTCGGCGGTATTGAGGGTAAAACCATCGAAGAGTAATTGTTTATCTCTGGCAGTAAGGGGGGTAAGAGGTCGATCGGAGAAACTAGCTTGATAATTTTTGCCGAAATAATCTGGACTCCAGCGCAGGTTTAAGCCCACAGCAACTTGTTTACCATCGGGAATAAATGTTAATAGTTTAGTAGCTGGAGTCGTGCCTAAAGTGTTGGTAACGTATAAATCGAAGGCAACTGCTGGGCTATGAAGATAGTTAACCATGGCACTCCACACGGGATTTTTAGTAACTTCCCCTTGATTATTAACACTATTGCCACCACCAATAAGAGGATAGCTGAAATCAGCAGAAGCGCCAAAACGTTCGGAAAATCGAGCCGTTATGCCAGCGCCACCGTGAAAAAATGTCCCGTAAAAATCAGCACCGTTATTAACGGTATCGGGAAATATGGCTAAACCTCCTACGAAATGAAACTTTACGTTATCGGTGTAGTCAAAGGTGACGGGCGCTTGTATGGTGGCGGCCAGAATATTATCTGTTCTATTTTGATTATCGGGGGTAAATAAACCGTTATTTCCACCCACCTGTAATAGTTCGGCTGATCCTGTCACAGCAAGGCTATAGGATGGTTGATTAATGAGTTGATATTTAAAATTAGGAGCAAATCCCTTCAATTGTAAGAAAACAGGTTGATTATTGACTCTTTGTCCTAAAATGTCATCAAAATCAGTGTAAGCTAATCCTACTTGTAATTTATCGTTGATGCCGACATCAACAGAACCGCCATATATCTGTAATCCTGTGCCGAATCCCTCAGCGCCCGTCGTAAAAACATGGGCGCCATTGGTGATAGTTACTCCCCCTTTGGGCATAATTTCGGCGCTGGGGATAATCATGGTTTTGGTTAAATCCACTTGTAGGGGGGAAGGAGAAAATCGATTTTCTTCTCCTTGCACGATTTCCCAAGTGGGAGTGTTATTTTCTGTTTGAAAAAAGTTTTTATCAACGGTAGGGTTAAATTGTAATTGCTCTGCTTTACTCGTAAAACCTTCTGCGTTAATTTCTGCTAAGGTGCGAGGGGCGCTGGATTCATCCGCTAAAGCTGGAAAAGCTATACTGGAACTAATTAATAGAGAATTAACAATAACTGCTGATGATTTTAAAGACATTTTTGTAAAATAATTTTGATAAATGTACTCAGCATTTTATCTCATCATTCACTTATTGACCTCAATTATTATGAAAACGGCGGAGTGCGCTAGATGCTCTCAATTAGTATCCCTACGGTATCGTATTCAGTGGCAAAAAAATCAATCATGGCAATTAGTTTGCCCTCAATGTTGGCAGGAAGTAGCGCCCGACAACACCTTCTATCGCTATGGTGGCACTTGGAAAGGGAAAAAAAATAAATGATAATGGATAGTTAATTATCTTCCCTTTTCCCTCTTTCCTTTTCCCTACCTTAACTAAAATACTTTTCAGCAACCCCTAAATAATAAATTGAATTTCATTAAAATTACCTGTACCGGTAAGATAATCCCTCATTTGTTGCTCACTTTGATAATTGGCGTATTGAATATTACCGTCACCGTGCATCAGCGCCCGTAAATAAGCCGTACCATCCCCAGTTTTCCAATACAATTCTTGAAAACCATCCCTATCATAATCACCCGAAGCCCTTAACTCCAAGTTATCAATTAATAAATCATTTTGAAAACGGCGCTGACTATCCAACTCTGAGTTTTTTTGTACTACTCCTTGGGCAACTAAAGGATCAGTGTATATTCCCACTACACGGGTACTACCATTACTGCCAAAGCGAGAATAATCCACTTCTCCCGTGAGAGGATCAGTTTCTACGGTAGCCCAGCGCCCGGTAAACTGGTTGGTAAACACTAATTCGCGCTTACCATTACCTTGTACATCAAATTGTCCTTGATATTTATAGCTGTCGGAAATTGCCAAATCACCGTTAAAATTACTCACGCCGTGGGCGTTACCGTCAAAATCTCGAATGGTAATTAATCCATAAAGACTACCGATTTGTAAACCACTATCATCATTGAAAAAATCATCATCATCAAAAGAGTTGGAGTTACTAACATCAATGGCGACATTGTAAGAAGCAGAAAAAACACTATTGCGACTGACGGCAAAAATATATTCGCCCGGTGAAAGGGTTAAAAGTCCTGTTTGATTAGAGTTACGGGCGCTACCTCCCAGAAAAAAATCATCTAATACCAGTTCATCAAAATTGAGAAAACCATTACGATTTTCGTCTTTAACTAGCTCAAAAAATCCTTGGGGTTGAGCGGTTGAGCCACTGCTGGCATTATAGTCAATTAAAATATTAACGGTGGTGGTACGGTCTAAACTAAAAAAATAAAGATCATTATTATTAGTTTGGGTGAGATTTTCGCCAAAATTACGATCTTCTTGTAAAGTGCCTAAGCGAATATTATCGTCACCATTGGGAGAGGTGGTTTTTATAAAAGTCGTCATGATTGATCTTTTTACCATTTTTTATCTTCAATGGTTTAGACGAATTTCTCCCAATAAAGTTTCTTTTTTCGCACCCGTCACCGCAGGTAAATTACCCGGATAGTTATTCACGCGCCAATAAGCAAGAATGGCAAAAGCTATGGCTTCCTTAAATTCACTACTAATGTGAAAATCATCGCTAGTTAACACTTTGGTGTGAAGTAAGTTAGCCTGTAAACGCTCCATCAAATAACTATTGCGACTACCACCACCAGCTAAAATCATCTCATGGGGCATGGATGGTAAAAAATGTTGGTAACTATGAACTATGGAAAGGGCGGTTAATTCCGTTAAAGTTGCCAAAAAATCCGCTTCACCTAAATCATACTTTTCTGCTTCCTGTTGACATTTAGCGAGGTAATGATGTCCAAATAACTCCCTTCCTGTGGATTTAGGCGGTTTTTGCTGAAAAAAGTCTTCTTTTAACCATTTTTGCACTAAAGGTAAGCAGGGTTTGCCCTGACGACTCCAATGGCCGTTATTGTCGTAGGTGCGCTGATTATCGGTAAATTTTTGCACTGCTAAGTCAATTAAAGCATTTCCCGGACCTGTATCCCAACCACTGATTAAATTTTGGCTATGGGTAGCCGGTAAATAAGTTACGTTACCGATACCGCCAATATTCTGTAAGCAACGATGATGGCGATGGTGCGCAAATAAACATAAGTCTATTTTGGAGACGAGGGGCGCCCCTTGCCCTCCCCAAGCAATGTCACCTTGACGAAAGTTATTAACCGTAGTGATTCCCGTCATGTGGGCAATGACTTCACCTCTACCTAATTGCAGGGTATAGCCTAATTGATTTTTGCTCGGTGGTTGATGATAAACTGTCTGCCCATGAGAGCCAATTAAATCCACTTTCACATCCTCAGGAATTACATTCAGGGTAGCCTTGGCAAATTCTTCGGCAATGGCTTGATCTAATTGGGCTAACTCTGCCATGGTGTGGAGGGCGCCTTCACATACCGCTAAAATTTTTGTTCTTAATTCGTCAGGATAAGGGAAGGTTTGCCCGGCTATCATCTCTATTTTTAAGTCTAATTCTTGCCCGGTAATTTCTACCACCACCGCATCAATACCATCCACTGATGTACCACTCATTAAGCCAACAACAATCATGTTTTTCACAAAATAATTTAAAATCAATGTTATTTCATTTTGTCATTTACTATCTCATCTAGTGTCCATTACAGCAATTTTCATTTCTTTAAACCACACTTAGCACTCTTCTTTGCGACTTGGCGACTTTGCGAGACATAAAAAATGTGGTTTATTCATTAGAAAAGCACTGTAATAAAAATAAATCGGCTAACAGAAAAAATCTCCCCTTTCTCCTCTGCTTCCCCAGCTAAACAAATCAATTTTGTATCTGACTTTGAAAACCTCCTGCTTACAAAGGTGGAGAATTGTTTTGGGTGTGGTGGAGGGCACTTTTTAAGCAATTAAAGAGAAAATGTGGAAAACATCACAAATTAGCTTACAATTCATGAAGACGGATCATAAAACTGTCCCACTATAAAAATCGACAATAACACATAGACATATTATGGCTCTCGGCTATCTCGCCCTCGTGTTACACGCACATCTTCCCTTTGTTCGCCATCCGGAAAGTGATTATGTCCTCGAAGAAGAATGGTTATACGAAGCTATCACCGAAACTTATATTCCTTTGTTACAGGTTTTTCAGGGATTAAAACGAGACGGAGTTGATTTTAAAATCACTATGAGTATGACACCTCCTCTGGTGTCCATGTTAAGAGATAAACTACTACAAGAGCGCTACGACGAACATTTAAGTAAGTTACAAGAATTAATTACTAAAGAAATCGAGCTTAATAAACACAATGGACATATTAAATATCTTGCTGAACATTATGATCAAGAATTTAAAGCCACTCGTGAGGTCTGGGAATTTTATAAAGGGGATTTAGTTAGCGCTTTTAAACAGTTTCAGGATAGTAATAATCTGGAGATTATCACTTGCGGTGCAACCCATGGTTATTTACCTTTGATGAAAATGTATCCTCAAGCGGTATGGGCTCAAATTGAGGTGGCTTGTCAGCATTATGAAGAAAATTTCGGCGCGCGCCCTAGAGGTATTTGGTTGCCGGAGTGCGCTTACTATGAAGGTTTAGAAAGAATGTTAGCTGATGCTGGTTTGCGTTACTTCCTAACGGATGGTCATGGTTTGCTCTACGCGCGCCCTCGCCCTCGTTTTGGCACTTATGCACCGATTTTTACTGAAACAGGGGTAGCAGTATTTGGACGTGATCATGAGTCTTCTCAGCAGGTTTGGTCTTCTGAAGTGGGTTATCCGGGTGATCCTGTTTACCGTGAATTTTATAAGGATATTGGTTGGGAAGCTGATTACGACTACATTAAACCTTATATTATGCCCAATGGTCAAAGGAAAAATGTCGGTATAAAGTATCATAAGATTACCAGTCGTCAAGCTGGTTTATCTGACAAGGCGTTATATGATCCTTATTGGGCAAAGGAAAAAGCCGCTGAACACGCTGGAAATTTCTTGTATAATCGTATGCAACAGGTTCAGCATTTAGCCGGAATTATGCAACGAGAACCCATTGTAGTATCACCGTATGATGCTGAGTTATATGGTCATTGGTGGTATGAAGGTCCTCAATTTATTGATTTTCTGTTCCGTAAGGCTTGGTTTGATCAGGATACTCTATCTATGATTCATTTAGCCGACTATCTCAAAGGGCATCCTCAACAACAGGTGGCGATTCCTTCTCAATCTAGTTGGGGTTATAAAGGTTTCCATGAATATTGGTTAAATACTACCAATGCTTGGATTTATCCTCATCTCCACAAGGGTGCTGAAAAAATGATCAATTTGGCAAAAAGAGAACCCGCAGACGATTTGGAGTGGCGCGCGCTGAATCAGTGTGCCAGAGAGTTGTTATTGGCGCAGTCGTCTGATTGGGCGTTTATTATGCGTACTGGTACAATGGTACCCTATGCCGAACGGCGCACGAAAAGTCATTTATTGCGTTTGAATAAATTAGAGCAGGATATTTATAGCGGTGAAATTGATTCTGGTTGGTTAGAAAAAGTGGAAGCTATTGATAACATTTTCCCTAGTATTAATTATCGGGTTTATCGTCCTCTTTAGGCTTTTGTCTAGGAGTTTAAACCCCTTGTTTTGCATTAAACATCTCAAAAAAAAACTTTTTCACCGTATTTCGGGCTTCTAGCCCGAATCTGGTCAAAGTATTGCAAAACATAGAGGATTTTTAGAAAAAAAGGGTATTTTGGGTGTGGGAATCAAAAATAATTGACACAAAATAGCAATTTATGGAAAATGATTATTATGGCAAAGTCTTTGATTTATATGAGCATTTCACCTAACACCCGAAACCTGACACCTCACCACTCCACTTTTTTAGCAAACCCTAAATAATCTTAGTTCAATTTATTGAACGTAAACTTATTAGCCGTGTAATTCATTACACGGTGGAATGTAGGACTTGATCTAATGGGTTGAACAATGTTCAACCCCTACGAAAATTGAAAATGTGTCAAAAATTTTTTTGGGTACAAAATTGAGGGGAAGATTTTTAATATTATTTCCTCTTTCTTATAAATTAAGTAAGCTAACTAAGGCACGGGGGAGGGGAAATAAAATGACAATTAATAATAATAAAGAAAGCAAACCGAGAAAATCGCGCTTATTATCCAATTCTGTGACATCATTAAGCGCCGGTTGATCGGCAATGGGCATAAAGAGAAGGATTAGCGCCCACAACAAAAACTCTCCTCGCACAAATGCTAATAAAATCATCAGAAAACGGGTAATTTGACCGATAATCACCGCTTTACTTTGTCCAAACATAGCATGGACAATATGTCCGCCGTCTAACTGCCCTACAGGCATTAAATTTAAGGCAGTGACAATTAAACCAATATATCCCGATACAGCAATGGGATGTAAGCTAAGGGCATCTCCTACCCCTAATTCAGAGCCAAAAACAATTTTGCTAATTATGGCAAAAATTAGGGAAAAACGTGGATCAAGGGCATTAAAATCGAGCATATTAGGGGTTTCAGCCATGGGTACTACCCCTGAAAAATTTAAGCCCCACACTAATACAGGTATGGTAATCAAAAATCCCCCCAAAGGTCCAGCGAGGGCAACATCAAACATCGCTTTGCGGTTAGGCATGGGTGATTTCATGGAAATAAACGCCCCAAATGTGCCTAAAAAGAAGGGAATGGGAATGAAGTAGGGGAGGGTAGTCTTGATGCGATAATAAACAGCAAATAGATAATGGCTTAATTCATGGATACCCAGAATGAGCAACAAAGATAAGCTGTAGGGTAAACCATTGAATACTAATCGAGCATTATTTTCTAATTCTGTCACTGTCACGCCGTCAATTTCTGTGCCGATGATGGTGGTGGTGACGAGGGTTAAAATTAGTAATACCAGTGCGGTTAAGGGTTTAGTTAGTTTTTCTGTCGGTTGTTTAGCTTGATTCTCGGCGGAGTCGGGATTGGGCACAAGGGCAAAAAAAGGTTTACCTTGCATGGTTTCTTGGAAGATGACAAAAAAACGATCTTGAAAGACTTTTTCGAGGTTGGCTTTGACGGTGGGATAGGCTTTTTCGGGCGCTGTGCGTAGTTTTCCTAAACAGACGATGGCTTGGGGTAAATAGTCGATTTTTTGTAGATAATACACTCCCCAAGGAAAACAATCTTTCAGCGCCCTCTCCTCTTCATCATTAATAGGGCGAGGTAGGGATTTTTGCTGGGGTGGTAAGTTAGATTTAGGGGAAAAAGGATCGTTATTCATATTATTTTCAGAAGAAACAGGCTTTTTTGCCTCTGGCTGATTTGATTTTGGTTTACCAATTTGAATTAACCACCGGTAAACAATGGGAGAAATTAAGAGGGGTAAATAGAGAAGAATTGCGGGGGGATTATCATTACCTTGATGCCAGAGTTGCCACCCTAACCAAATCAAACTCGGTGTCATTAATGCTAACCATAATAACCAAGGGGGAGTTGTGGTGATTTTTTTGACAGTTTTATTGATAATAAAGTAAATAACAACGCTGAGAACAAGAAAGATAATAATTGATTCCATTTTAATTTAAAAAAGTTTTTATTCTCAATGTCAAAGGGTAATGGAAAATTGGTAATTTAGGATTTACGCAGAGATGATTAAGTATTAAAACTTCATTATTCATTATTCATTATTCATTATCCATTATTCATTATTTGATACTATAGAAATTAATTATTTTGATCTCCATGAACCCTATTAATAATTTTACTGAAAAAAACATCTTAACGAAGGGGAAGGGCGCTACTAAACCTCCCAAACAAATTTTAGATAATATTTGGGCTTTTCCTCCTAATCGAGATATTCTCGGTGGTACAGCGTATTTTATTATTAGTGATGAGGGTAATATTTTAATTGATTGCCCACCTTATCATGAAGATAATTTACAATTTTTACAACGACAAGGGGGTGTTACATACCTTTTTATTACTAATCGAGACGGTATAAGTAAGCATATCAAGCAAATAACCCAAGCTCTTGATTGTCAATTAGTGATTCAAGAACAAGAGTTATACTTATTGCCGGGGTTGAGGGCGCACTCCTTCGAGGCAGAATATCAGTTAACTTCGGAATGTGAGCTAATTTGGACTTGTGGTTACTCTCCCGGCTCATCGTGTTTCTATTATCAACCATTGGGAGGGGTTTTATTTTCTGGTCGTCATCTTTTACCCAATAAAAACGGCAAACCAGCGCCCCTCCTGCTCAAAAAAACCTTTCATTGGCGCCGTCAATTACGCCACAGCGAATTAATTTATCAACGTCTCGAAAAATCAGGGCTAAAATATATTTGTCCGGGTGCTAATACAGGTTTACTACGAGGACAAGGCTATTTTAGGTGTTGCTGAGAAAGTGGAGTCGTGAGAGGAAATTGACAATGGATAATTGACAATGGAAAGAATGCAGAATGTAGAACGCAGAAGTAATTATTTTCTAAATTCTAAATTCTAAATTTTTTGCCCCTTGCCCTTTTGATCAATTATCAATTGCTTTTTAGCGAGGTTATAATAAAATTTGGGATGTTGTTAAAAGACAATAAAGAGAATATGGATAAAGTTGTAGTTGGTTTATCAGGAGGAGTAGATAGTTCAGTGGCGGCAGCGAGTCTGCACCATCAAGGTTATCATGTGGAAGGGTTAACCCTCTGGTTAATGAAAGGTAAAGGGCAATGTTGCTCAGAAGGTATGGTAGATGCGGCTGCCATTTGTGAACAATTAGGCATTCCTCATCATATTGTCGATACCCGTGATTTATTTCAAACCCATATTATTGATTACGTTATCGCTGGTTATGAGGATGGTATCACCCCGTTACCTTGTTCTCAGTGTAATCGTACCGTAAAATTTCCCCCCATGTTGCGTTATGCTCAAGAAACCCTCGGTATTGATAAAATCGCTACGGGGCATTATGCGAGAATCCAATATGATGAAAATACTAATCGTTTTCAGTTACTAAAAGCGGTAGATAGCAATAAAGATCAAAGTTATTTTTTATACGATTTAAGTCAAGAAATTTTAGCCCATTTAGTATTTCCTCTCGGTAATCATACTAAAACTGAGACAAGGGCGCTGGCCAATGAATTTAATCTCAGCACTGCTGAAAAGCCTGAAAGTCAAGATTTATGCCTAATTGAAGCCCATGGCTCCATGAAAGACTTTTTAGATCAATATATTAAACCCAAAGCTGGGGAAATTGTCGATTTATCAGGGAATGTGTTAGGGGCGCATGAGGGGGTACATCATTATACTATTGGGCAACGCAAAGGGCTAGGGGTTGCCTATTCAGAGCCGTTATATGTAGTGAAATTAGACACAGTGATGAATCGTGTGGTAGTTGCCACCCGTGAGGAAGGGGGTAAAAGTGAATGTATTGTCGAGAGGATGAATTGGGTATCCATAGCGCCCACCACCACTCCTTTAACGGCAGAAGCTAAAATTCGTTATCGTACACCTCCTCAACCAGTTAACGTCATCCCTTTAGCGGAAGGTAAAATAAAGTTAGTATTTAATGAGCCTCAATTTGGAGTTACTCCCGGACAGGCGGCAGTGATTTATCATGGTGAGATGTTATTAGGCGGTGGCATTATCAGTAAATTTTAATTAATAATAATTTTAGTAGAGAAGTAAAGTTTTACGTCTCTGCAATGGTTTTGGGCATTGAAAGTTTAATTTTCGGAGATGTTTAATACACAATTCATTACAAATCAAGTAAAGCGTCTTCTTGATGAGTTTTAATAACACAATCAGAAGTAGCGTAGGCTTTGCAAGTCAAGAAAAATCCAGCATCTATTTCTTTTTGCTTCAAAAAATCATAATCATGGTCTACACTACCTTCTGTTAGTTTAGCAGTACAACTGACGCAAACTCCTGCACGACAGGAATAGGGCAGATTAAATCCTTGTCTTTCCGCAGCGTCTAAAATGTACTCATCTGCCATGACTTCTATGGTACTATCTAAATTTTTTTGGGCATTAACTAAACGAACTTGATAACTATTAGGCATTGGAATAAAAATTTTTTCACAATATAATTTATCTTTAGTTTATGACAAAAACCTGTTTACTTTCAGTCAATGTTATAAAAATTTATCATTTTCTCGTTTTTTTTGTAATAGTTTAAGTGCTTTTTTAATATCTTGAGTATTATTTTTATGGGCTATTAAAGTAGCATTGCCGTCTCTAACAATAACTAAATCTTCTACTCCGATAGTCATGATTATTTCTTCTTTTTCACTGCTATAAATAATCGAATTTTTAGTATCATAAGTAATATTATTACTGTTGGAAATATTACTGTCATTACTATCTAATAGTCTTTCCAGCGCCCCCCAATCCCCCAAATCATCCCAACCGAAATCAGCAGGTAAAATGTAAGCTAAATCAGTCTTTTCCATCAAGGCATAATCGATACTAATTTTAGGCAAATCTTCATAAGCGCCCTCCCCCTTTTCTTGTAGGGGATTCATAATTTCAGGGGCGTATTTGTTTAATTCTCCTATAACTAAATCAACGGGAAAAATAAACATTCCACTATTCCAATTATATTGACCAGTAGCGATAAATTTAGTAGCCGTTTCTTGATCTGGTTTTTCAGTAAAACGACTCACTTTATAAACAGGTAAATTATTAATTTCTCCTTGACTTTCGCCCTGTTCTATGTATCCATAACCTGTGGATGGATAAGTAGGATTAATACCAAGAGTGACGATGGCTTGTTGTTGTTGCGCAAAGTTAATCCCTGCTTCGATTGTAGCTAAAAATTGGTCTTGATTACCAATCCAATGATCGGAGGGAAAAAAACCAGCCAGCGCCCCTCCCCCAAATTTTTCCGCTATGATAAGACTTGACCATGCTACGGCTGGGGCGGTATCCTTGCCTACTGGTTCGACTAAAATATTGCTATCAGGTAATTGGGGTAATTGTTGCCTGACGTTGTCTGCCACCAATGCAGAGGTAATCACCAATAAATTTTCCCAACCATCTGCTAAGGGTAATAAACGTTCGGCGGTCGCTTGTAATAAACTTGTACCACTATCATCAAGGGAAAGAAATTGTTTCGGGCGCTTTTGGCGACTGAGGGGCCAGAATCTTTCACCTTTTCCACCAGCGAGGATGACAGGAATAAATTTTTTGCTCATCATATTACAAGGATTATAGGGAGTTTTCACCTATTTAAGCATATTTAGATAGGGGTTGCTGAAAAAGTATTTTGGTGAGGGGGAGGTGTCAGGTGTCGGGTGTCGCGGTGTCGCGGTGAAATGCTTATAAATTATGAATTATCAATTGTCCATTATCAATTATCAATTATTAATAATGCTCCTCGATAAAAAATAAATGCCATTAACCAAGCATAGGCAAAAGAAAATAAGAGAGAAAAAATAGTCAACTTCCATGATTTACTCTCGGCTTTGAGGGTGGCAACGGTAGTTAAACAAGGGGTATAGAGTAAGCAAAAGACACAAAAAGATAAAGCGGATGGTATGGAAATAGTAGCGCCAAAATAAGTGGCAAGGGCGCTGGTATTCATAGCATAAATAGTCACAAATGAACCGATAACAATTTCTTTGGCAATAAAACCGAAAATCAATGATAAAGTTAAATAGGGATCAATTCCAATGGGTTGCATAATAGGAGCGAGAAATTGCCCTAATTGTCCTCCCCAAGTATCTAAACCTGTGGTATTGGTAGGAAAGGAAGTTAAAAACCACACGGCAACACAACCAATAATAATAAAATTAGTAGCGCGCCTCAAAAATTCTCTCACTTCTCCCCACCCTCTTAATAATACTTGTTTTACCGTAGGCACACGATAGGGCGGTAATTCAATAATAAAAGGCTCTTTACTTTGAAACTCTTGACTTTGACTAAATACCCACGCCACCGCAAAACTAGCCATAAAACTCAGCACATAAAGGGAAAATAGCACCAGTGGGGCAATGTGAGGGGGAAAAATGGCAGAGATGATAAAAACAAATACGGCGAGGCGCGCTGAGCATAACGCAAAGGGTATAATTAACATACTCAGCGCCCTCATCCGTGAATCACGAATAATTCTAGTACCCATTAACGCTGGTACATTACAACCAAAACCCATCATTTGCATCACAAATGCCCTACCATCTAAGCCCATTTTTGCCATGAAACTATCCATCAAATAAGCAGAACGGGAAAGATAACCGCTATCTTCTACCCCTGCCATAACAAAAAAGAAAATCACAATTAATGGCACGAAAGACGCTACGGTAGCAAATCCTAGCCATACTCCGTTAATAATAAAACTCTGGATAATATCAGGCAAAGGAGAAACTAAAGGAAAAATCACCTTGTCAGCGATGGCAGTAGTAATAAAATCCATCACATCTTGGGAGGGTAAACCTAAATACCAAATTAAAAAGAAAATCCCCAACATGGAAGCGAAAAAAATTGGTAAGCCGAAAATAGGATGTAATAAGATATTGTCAAGGGTATCCGTTAAAGTTTTAATGCCTTCACTGGGTAACTTTACGGTATCGGCAAGAATTTGCTCTTTTTCTCCAGCCTTGAGGTTATTTTCTAAATATGCCTTAATTTCCGGTACTTGAAAAGAGTCTTTTTCACGGTGAATCTCTCGCTTCACCTCACGCAACAAGGGCTGAAAACCTTTATCATATTTAGCACTGACGGAAAAAACAGGGATAGCTAACTTTTCAGCTAAAAGATGATGATTGATGTCGATACCATAGCGCTTCGCTTCATCCGCCATATTCAACAGCACAATACAAGGTAAACCCAGCGCCCTCAACTCTAAAATTAAATTTAACTGCCTTTCAATTTGACTAGCATTAACCACCACCAACACCAAATCAAAAGCAAAATCAGCAAAAAACTTTTGTACTACCGTTTCATCTTCTGAAAAACCCCGTAAGTCATAAATACCGGGTAAATCAACTATTTCTACCAACTCATCATCAAGATTAATTTCTCCCTGCAACAAATCCACCGTAATGCCATGCCAATTACCCACATGGGCATTTAAACCCGTTAAGCGATTAAAAACCGTTGATTTCCCTGTGTTGGGTTGCCCAATCAAAATAATCCGTTTTTGAGCATTTCCCGAAACTCTCGTTATGGCGCTGTGGCAATTTTTCATAAATAATTAGTAAAATAATTAGTAAAAAGGTCAAGGGGCAAAGGGCAAGGGGCAAAGGTAAATTTAAAAAAGATAGCTTGAACTACCGTTAAATTTATTATGACTTACGAACTAATATAGAAGTCCTAAATCATTTATGAAAAATCAATTATTAGAAAAAAATATCGAAGATACCACCCCGTCTCCCTTTCTCCCCTTTCTCCCCTTCTCCCTTTCTCCCCGTCTCCCTTTCTCCACTTCTCAAATTTAACGGTTTAAATCAATCCAATCACTGGGCAACATATTTGCCACTAAACGGAATCCTCCAGCGCCATCAGGTTGCACCACATAAGCCATGCCTTGGGGATCGGGATAAATGCCTGTGGTTGCCTCAAATAAGTCATCATGACCAACGATAACCGTATTCATGCCTTGGGGTGGTAATTTGGTTAACATGGGCATTAATTGCGTTTTCATCATTGCCAATTGTTCATCGGTATAATCTTCCGCTTTCGGAAAGTTGAGGGCGCTGTTTTTGACATAGCGCCCGAAAGCCAAATCAGCCGTTTGCCATGCCCGACAATACTGACTACTAATCACTTCCCCCACGGGAATTGAATAATAATTAAAGGCTTTACCAATCATTCGAGCTTCTTGCCATCCCTTCTCACTTAAAGTTCTTTGGGTAGAACAATTTCCCATGGTGGCGCTAACTTGATCGGCGTAGTCTTTTTCCGTGGAAGCATGACGAAAATAAATTACATAACCTCCTTTTTGTAATTCTGTTAGTAATTGCTTACTATTCAAGGTGTCTCTAAAATCAGCGTTAGCCTTTTCTCCTGCGGTTAATTCTTCAGCAGTTAGAGGTTTGAGAGAGAATACATCAACAGCGCCCGTCACCGTTATACCCATGACAGTGGCTAAACCGATGGTGGTAAATAGCTTTGATGACCAAGATATTCTATTTTTAATCACGACTAACTTTCCTCTTTTTTCTGTTAATTATTAATAATTTCTATTACTAAATAATAATATATCTCTGCTATTAATGCAACTAATTAGCAATATTAACTAATGAGGGAAGAGAGAAAATAAAAAACTTGCGTTACTTCCAATAAATCACAGATAATAGACCATGGATAATTAAAAGAATAGGAATAGTATGTTAAGAGCAGGAATTGTGGGCTTACCTAACGTGGGCAAATCGACCTTATTTAACGCTGTGGTGGCTAATGCCAAGGCTGATGCAGCTAATTTTCCTTTTTGCACCATTGAGCCTAATGTGGGAGTGGTAGCCGTTCCTGATGAACGTTTACAAGTATTGGCAAAAATTTCTAATTCTGCTAAAGTTGTCCCCACGCGCATGGAATTTGTGGATATTGCTGGATTGGTGAAGGGCGCTAGTAAAGGGGAAGGTTTAGGGAATCAATTTTTAGCAAATATTAGGGAAGTGGATGCCATTATCCATGTGGTGAGATGTTTTGATAGTGATGATATTATCCATGTTTCTGGCTCAGTTGATCCCGTGCGTGATATGGAAGTGATTAACCTTGAGTTATCCCTTGCTGATTTAAGTCAAGTTGAGCGCCGTTTGGAAAGGTTGAGAAAACAGGCACGGGGTAATAGTAAAGAGGCAGCGGAAGAATTGGAGATATTAGAGCGTATTTTCCCCGTGTTAGACGATGGTAAAGCAGTGAGGGAAGTAGATTTAAGTGAAGATGAATTGGCAATCATTAAACCTTTGGGATTATTAACCGCAAAACCTGTCATTTATGCCGCTAATGTGAGCGATGAGGATTTAGCAACGGGTAATGAGTGGGTAGAAAAAGTTAAGGAAGAAGCACAAAAAGAAAATGCGTTGGTGATTGTGGTGTCAGCGCAGGTAGAATCCGAGTTGGTGGATTTGTCTTCAGAAGAAAAGGCGGAGTTTTTAGAGTCTTTAGGGGTGACAGAAGGGGGTTTACAGTCTCTGATTAAAGCAACCTATCAATTATTAGGATTGCGCACTTATTTAACTACAGGGGAAACAGAAACTAGGGCATGGACGATTATTGCTGGAATGAAAGCACCTCAAGCCGCCGGGGTTATTCATTCTGACTTTGAAAGGGGTTTTATTCGCGCGGAAACTGTTGCCTATAATGATTTAGTCAAAACTGGGGGGATGGGCGCTGCGAAAGAGCAAGGTTTGGTGCGATCTGAGGGAAAAGAGTATGTAGTACAAGAAGGGGATGTATTACTTTTCCGTTTTAATGTTTAATTTTGTTCATCAACAAACATATACAGCAGTTTTCATTTCCTTAAACCACACTTTAGATTATTACAAATATTATCTTTGCGTCTTTGCGCATCGAGGCGAGACACAAAAAACGTGGTTTATTCATTTGAAATGCGCTGTCAACTGGGGTGGAGGGCGCCCTCCACCCCCTAACAACACTTACGCCTCTCTCTTGTGGCAGAGGGGTTGGGGTGAGGGTTAGAAAATGAAATCAGTAGAACTTAAAGTAGAAACACCTTGTAAACGAAGGAAACTGACGGCGCGCGCCGCCCCATTACCATCAGGATCGATTTGCAAAATACCACTACCACGAACATCAACGATATTAACATAACCCTCACTGAGAGATTTACTAAATCCCCAGTTTTCTACACAAAACGATACTTTATGATATAATCGCATCAATCTAATTGAGGAAAAGAAGATCGTAA
>JACYMF010000023.1 GCA_015272165.1 Cyanobacterium sp. T60_A2020_053 | reverse complement strand
AAGTTTATGAGAGATTGTCACTTATTTTAAAAAGGTCATCGCCTTTAATATTACAATTGTTTCAACCTATCAGAAAATTGCATATCATCCCGCAATAATGCAACGCCAACGATTTAGTACAACCAAATAAAGTTGTGACAGTATATTTTACCAGTAAACTAAATAAATATCGGAGATTCAGAAATGAAAGCTAAATATGATCATGATGTTGATGTGTTAAGAATTAATTGGGGAGATACCATAATTGAGGAAAGTGACACTGTCAGTGAAGGAGTAATCTTAGATTATGACAAAGAAGGTAATGTCATCGGTATTGAGATTTTGAACGCTTCTAAAAAAATTGCCAATTTGCAATCTCAATCGCAGATTTTCTCACAAGTTTAATAATCAAAAGTAAGTTGGGTTAAACGAAGCGCCCTCCACCCCAACCAGCGCCCTCCACCCTTAAATTAATTGGATTTTGAGATATAATAATCATTAATAAAAATTAATTGTAGTAAAGTCTATGAAAATAGAATATACATTCTGGAAAGAAAATGATGGGAAATATTTAGGTTACTTAAATGAATATCCAGATCATTGGACACAAGGAGAAACATTAAAGGATTTAGAAGAACATCTTAAAGATTTATATAAAAATTTTTCTGAAAATTTTATTCCCGGTATTAAAAAAGTGGCATTATTAGAAATCTAATGAAACGAAAAGATTTAATTGATATTATCGAAAAACATGGCTGTGTTTTTATTCGTCATGGGGGAAAACATGATATTTACCAAAATCCCGACACGGGAATTTCTCAGCCAATTCCAAGACATAGGGAAATAAATGAAAGATTAGCCAAGAAAATAATTAAAGATTTGACTGACAATTAAAGCACTGTTTTCGGTTGGGGTAAAGTTAGCACCCTCCAACCAATCCAAATCAATTAATTCCAGTAATATGTTTTAAAATGGTGTCTAGTTTTTGATTAATCTCATCTCTAAACTTGTCAAATTCCGATTGAAAATAATCAATTTTATCCTCAAGATGATCTATTTCTGCGTAAACTTGTTCAAATCCTCTATTTAACTCTCTACTCGTTACTTGAGTATCTTCTAAACGCTCAACTCGCCGATTTAAACTTCTCAATTTACGATCAATTTCATAATCTTTCTCATTTGATTCCTGATTGTTTGCCATAATCAAATAAATTACTTTTTCACAATAATTATCTTTTACTCTAAACTTATTTTAACCAATAATAAGTAGGTTGGGTTAAACGAAGTGCAACCCAACAAATCCACATGAACAGAGCCCTCCACATACTTATAATATCACCGAATAACTAAAGCCTTAATGGGTTGAATATTATTCAACCCCTACAAACTTAATTAAAAGGCAACAGAGCCTTTTCAACTTCCTCTCGTGAAACTTCAACCAGATTTTCAGCAACGACACTTTCTTGCTTATCACTTGGCTCAACCATTCCACCAACAGCTTTCACAAGCCTCAGTTGATGCAGAGAAGAACTTCCCATACCTGCTTGATTTGATATTACTAATCCCTCAAGAACACCGTAATTGCCTGTAATTTTATTTCTGTAAAAAGGTTTACTCATTGCTATCTAATTCCTCTAATTCCTATGAATTCTTGCCTTGGTATTGTAGCTTGAATTGTAATTTCTTCATACTCAATACTTATAACATCATTCCAAAAACAAGAGCTAAAGTCTTTATTTAATTGAAAGGTTCGATCAGCTCCACAAAATCGATTACGAGTTGACACTTTTTCTCACAGAACCATCCATCTGCTAAATATACAGATGCAGTGATTTCTTCACCCTTCTTTAAAATTAATCCTCCGTGATCATCTCTATCAGCACGCAAATTTGCCTTGAACCAATAAGTTAAAGTTCTCAAAGTCCTACCATAATGGCTTGAATGATTTAGAGTGAAACCCCTACCGTACGGCATTATCTCCTCAACTTCCCAATCATTACTCAATTTAAGCATAGAGATGTACTTTTCCTCGCTATTACTCAATGATCCTTTTAGCGAATTAATGTCTAGGGCTCTTAGTTTATCAAGATACTCTTCTTGTCCGGAGAATTCTCGATCGCGCCAAATCCACCTCAACAATGCAATTGGGAAGTCAGTTCTTTTTTCATCGTTGAATATTAGATAATCTCTCTTGTAGCAGTAGGAGCAAGCTTTATTTATTTCCTTGATTTTTATTTTTATTCTCAAATTTAATCTCAGATTACCAGAAGTGTATTATATACAATTTAAGAAATGTTCGGTTTGATACTTCTACCTAACTTACAGACCTTGTACTATAGTTCATTTCCAATTATTTCAACAAAATCCTATCAACGGAAATACCCAATTCTTCTTTCTCAATTAAAGTTTTTACTGTTTTTTTGTGCAACTATTTAAACTTCTTAAAAGATTTACGCTCAAAGAGGTTTCATCATTATCTTTTTCATTTGATTCCTAATTGTTTGACATAATCAAATAAATTATTGTGAAAAAATAGTTGTCTTTTACTCTAAACTTATTGACATATCTTAGCAAATCAAAAAAGTAGGGTGGACAGCGCCCACCCCACACACTTATAAAATCAAAGAAATGAAATTAATTAATCGAAGCGCCCTCCACCGCAGGGACAAAACTAGGTACAACCACCTCATTATCCTGCTTGGTTAACTTGTTATAAAGTCTTTCAGTGTTGGGGAAATTCGCCGCCGGTAAAGTAGGATAACGGCGATAAGGCACAGTATCCTCACCAAATACCTGAGAATATTCCATACTACCCACTAAAGCAGTGATAAAGGCACGGATACCTTGACTTGCTAAAATGCGGTTATAGTGCTGGATTTCTTTTTGATTCATCGGCGCGCGCCCTAAGAAATGCTTAGTTCCTAACTCAATTACCTTAGTATTAGGATAAGGCGCATAAAATTCCTTGAGGTATAAATCAGAACAACCTAAAGCCTCAATAAATTCCTTAACGCTGATTTCACCGTTACCAAGTTTACTTTCTAAATTGGTAAAATTAGCATTGATAACATAAGGCTCAACATCACGCTCGAAAATTTGACGATAAGCAGCGCGCACCGCATTTTTGACCGCTACCTTGTCAATATTATTAGTCAGTTTAAATACTTTCGTTTGTTGACGTTGTACCGTTACCCCTTGCTTAACACGGCTGTTAATATCAGGCTCAGTGCGGAAACCAGACACTTGACCTAATTCAATGAAACGAGGAGTCACTTCCTTATCAACCCTTTGACCAATATCCTCTCTGATGCTACCCACGCGCGCGTTACGCATTTGTAAACCGGCAGGGGTTACATAACGTTCATAAGGTACAGTATCCTCCCCAAAGGCTTCACTATACTCCACACTGTCGATCATGGCATCCACAAGGGCATAAAAACCTTTTTTCGATGCTAAATCAAAGTAAGGATTCATTTCGCTTCTGCCGTAGGTAGGACGACCTAAAAGACGGCGATGGATGTATTCAATGGCTTTACAGACATAAAAAGGAGTCCAGTAAGTTTTGAGGAAAAGCTCTGATTTAGCCAACATTCTGATAAATTCTCTGAGGCTAATTTCACCGTTTTCCAGTTTGATTTCCGCTACTTTTAATCTTTGTCCTTCATAGACATCACGTCCGAATACTTGACGATAAGTAGCAAGAATCACCGTTTGGGTGGAACTTTCAGAAAATTTGACTCCGAAACCATTACTAGCGCCCGGCAACTCGTTATTTAAGCGCACGACTTTCGCCCCCAATGAACCGGGGAATTCTCCTCTGGCTTTGGGATTGCTGTTTTGGTTTTTGATACCAGCGCCACGGTGAATTAAAATCCGCTTGGTGTCTTTGCTGAAGGGCGCTGGGGCGCTACTAGGATTACGAGTTTCTTTGGGGAAAATCGCTCCAAATTGAATTTCAAGGGGATCGTTTCCAGTACCGTAAACGTGTTGATCTGGTAAGGGGCGATCATATTTGGCAAAAGTAGTCACAAATTGCGGTACTTTACGGAAGGGCGCGCTGTAGTTAAATAAATCTTGTTGCATCCCCCAGTTACGACATTCTTGGGCTTCTACCCCTAAACCGCGCAAATATGGTACAGTTTCTTCTCCGAAGTAGTCGGCATATTCCTGAGAATCCACTAAAGCATCAATTAAGGCATTTAACCCACCATTAGAAACAATAGAAAAGTATTTTTGTACTTCTTCACGGGAGGAAGGACCACGACCGAGAATATGACGGAATGCCAATTCTAAGGCACGGGAGTTGATGAAAGGCTCGAAAAATTGCTTACGATAGAGAGGGGATTTTGCTAAACGGCGGACAAATTCCTTCATGGAAATATCGCCATTTTTAACCTGAGATTCTAAGTTAGAAATGGATTGAGAGTAAGCGCGACTAATATCTCTTTCAAATACTTGACGATAAGCCGCCTTAACTACAGAATTTTTCTCGGTGGTAGAAAGTCCCGTTTTCATGACAAATTTAGGACGACGCTCTGCACCATTAAAATAACTTTGAGGTAATTCTAACCCTTGTAAGTCACTGGAAGGGCGCTGACGTACTTTGTTTGAGGGGGTGGGCGCTTGTAATTCCCCCATCAAAATATCGAAGTATTCGGTAATAATTTCCTTCGCTTCGGGGTCTGATTTCACATAACCGATACAGGATGCTTTCATGTCCAATAATGCCACCACAGTAGCATCAATAGAACAAGCATTCTCTAATACTTCCCTTAAACCTCTGGTGTTTACTACTAAAATATTAGGATCGCCAGCGACGATGGCATAACCCACATAACGCAAGAACCAAGACATATCCCGTAAAGATTTGGTCATATTACTAGGACCATAACGAGATACATTGATAGGACGAAAATTAGCAGGAATTTTACCGATGCTAGGGGAAGAAAAGGAAGAAAATAGGTTAGTAAAGAAATTGCCACCTTCGCTTTTATTTTCGATAAAAGTTTGAGTTGCCATTTGTTCGGCACGAATATCAGAAGGGGTATTTCCTTGTAATGAACCCATCAACGCCATTTGGGGTTCATCGATGGGGGGTTTTTCAAAAAACGCCATGGGCGAACCGCCGGTAAAAATACGATTAGCGGCACGGGAAACGATTAACTCGGCATTATCGCTAATAATTCCAGCAATGGCTAATCTTTTTAAGCCTGACTCGAAGTAGGTTTTTAATTCGCCTAATTCCCCTTGATCGGGGAAACGATCTTGCTGTTCAGCTTGAATAATCGTTGATACGGCTACAGTTTGATATAATTGCGGTTTAGCTAAAGAACTACCGCCACTTGCTCTTATAGTCATTGATTCTTTTTATTTTAAAGTCTTGTTTTTAATCGATTCATTCCCTATTAGATTAAATCTTTTTGGGTTTCCTTAGGACTATTATTAAGTTTTGTTTCAAAAATATATCTTATTCGGGGATAGTTGTTAACGGGGAAGGGAGGTAACAGTGGAGGGCGCTGATCACTTTGTTAAGTCGGGTTTGAGTAAAATAAAAACTATCATTAATTTCGCCAAACTATTTAGGGGGCACTGAAAAAGTGCAATCGTGAGGTGAAGGGCAAAGGGCAAAGGTTAGAATGCTTATATATCAAAGATTTTGCCATAATAATTATTTTCTATAAATTGCTGTTGTGTATCAATTATTTTTGATTCGGATACCATAAATACAGATTTTTTAGAGAAAAAAGTCAATTTATGACACTTTTTGTTATGTAGAATAGACTTTAAACCTTTATTTGACAGGGGTTTTGATTTATTCAGCAGACCCTATTTAAAAGCCGTATTATTACTCAATGGTCGTATTCTTCATCTTGTTGACTTTTATCATCTTCTTACTTACTCTTTTACCTAAATGAACAATTTAGATACATTTTTAAACAGATTAATTTATCTTGATAGTGAAGAAGAAATAATAGATTTTGGTCGTAAATATTTAATTCATGGCACACCGTATATATTCAATAATCAGGAAGATGAATATTATGAATTTAGGAAAAAAATTTCAAATCAATTTAATATCGCTTTTTATGAAATTTATATTACTGGTTCGGCTAAATTAGGATTTAGCCCCTATAAGCAAAAACTATTTGACTATGATTCTGATATAGATATTGCCATTGTTTCATCTCAACTGTATGAAACAATGTTAGAACCAATTTATTACTATCAAATGGAATTAAGAAAGGCGAGACAGAATATAACCTTAAATGAATTACGCCAATATCATTCTTTTCTTGAATATACGGCTATCGGTTGGATTCGTCCCGATAAATTACCATTATCTTTTAATGTTGAGATATTGAAACAAGAATGGTTTGATTTTTTTAAATCAATCTCTTATGGTAAATCAGAAGTTGGCGATTATAAAGTTTCAGCCGGAATATTTAAAAGTTATTCTCATTATGAAAAATATACAATTAGTTCATTAAAGCAAATTATAAACACTCAACAAATTAGGAATAAAAATGTTAACACAACAGATTAAAACATCAGTAACTAATCCAACTATCGCTGATATTTATCAAAATATAGAAAGTGGTAAATTAAGGCTAAAGCCAGATTTTCAACGCAAATTTGTTTGGACTCATGATCATCAAGAGCAATTTATCGATACTATATTAAAAGGGTATCCTTTCCCTGAAATTTATGTTTGTCAAGGAGAAATTGATATTCAAAAATTACGAACTATTGAATATGTAATCGATGGACAACAAAGATTAACAACTATCAAAAGATATATTGATGGTGACCATGAAAAAACCTTTAAAAAAATACGAAAATATCAAAATTTAACAGAAGAAGAAAAACGTAAATTTTTATCTTATCAAATGGTAGTAAGAGATATAGGACAAGTAGATGAACAAGATATTAGAGAAGTATTTAAAAGAATTAATTTAACCAAGTTTAAATTAGAAGATGTAGAAATTCATAATGCTATTTATGATGGTGAATTTATACAAACAGCTAAGAATATTTTAGATAATATTGATTTAAGTAAATTTCCTGTTTTTTATAAATCGGAATTTACACGCATGGCAGACTTACACTTTATTATGTTGGTGATGTCAACTTTAGAAGAAGGAGGTTATTTTTCAAAAGATAAAGAACTCGAAACCTACATTATGCAATTTAATGATGAATATAAAAATCAAAGTAATATAAAAACTCTATTAATCAATACCTTTGCTGTTATTCAAGAGTTAAAACTTCCTAAAGATTCAATTTGGTACCGCAAATCTAATTTTTTTACGTTGGTGGTTGAAATAGCTAAACATAAGGGAAATATACCGGAAGACTTAGCTGAGAAATTGACAAGGTTAGAAAAAAATATTATCGACAATAAACATGAAAATAATGAGTTTGGGGAGTATTATAATTATATGTATGCGGGAACTAATAATAGAACCGCTAGAGTGAGAAGGGGTGAGATTTTTAATAAATATATTTATCTTCAATAGCCTCAGCGCCCTCCACCATTTATTGAGAATCACCAATCAAGGTAAAATAAATAATTATCAATATCACATTAACTTAAATGACTGATTCTAATTTTGATTGGCTATATCGAGGTAATAGCGAAATTTTCCCCCACCAGCCAGAATCAAATAATATTACAGAAAACTTAGAAAAATTGTGCGCGCGCCCATTGCGTATTAAATTAGGCATCGATCCTACCGGTAGCGCCCTCCACCTCGGGCATAGTATCCCTTTTCGCAAACTGAGAGCTTTTCAAGATCAAGGACATACTGCTGTGGTTATTATCGGTGATTTTACTGCCCAAATTGGCGATCCCACGGGAAAGGATAAGGTAAGAAAACAGTTAACCTCAGCAGAAGTTAAGGAAAACGCTGAAACCTATTTGAATCAATTAAGACCAATTTTAGATTTTGATACCCCTAATCGTCTCGAAATTCGCTACAACTCAGAATGGTTATCGGGTTTAGATTTCGCTAAAATTCAAGAGTTATTGGCAACCATGACAGTGCAACAAATGTTAGCTAAAGAGGGTTTTAACAATCGTTACCAACAGGAAACCCCCATTTATCTCCATGAATTTCTTTATCCTTTGATGCAGGGTTATGACTCGGTGGCGGTGAAAGCTGATGTAGAATTAGGTGGCACTGACCAAAAATTTAATATTGCCGTGGGGCGTGATTTACAAAAATACTTCGGCTTAAAACCTCAATTTGGCTTACTATTACCCATTTTAATTGGTACAGATGGGGAGCAAAAAATGTCTAAGTCTCTTAATAATTATGTAGGCTTGAAAGAAGATGCTTTGTCTATGTACTCTAAGTTAGAAAAAACTCCTGATAATCTGCTGAAAAACTATTTTGAATTACTCACTGATTTACCATTATCTGCCATTCCTGAAAACCCCAGAGAAGCACAAAAAATGTTAGCGGTGGAAGTGGTGGCACAGTATCACGGGCGTGAAAATGCCGACATTGCTCAAAAAACGGCGTTAGACTTAGTAACACAGCAAAATATGGCGAATGCTGAAGCTGTACCAGAGTTTAGCCTTGACAGCATCGAATTTCCTGCCAAATTGTTTTATATTCTCAATGCTTCTGGTTTAGTTAAGAGTAGCGGTGAGGGTAGAAGACAAATTCAGGGGGGTAGTGTAAGATTATCAGGAGAACGTATTACTGATCCTGATTTTACCGTGGTGAAGGGCGCTGATTTAACTAATCAAATTTTACAAGTTGGTAAGAAAAAGTTTATTCGTTTAATGTAGTAGTTAAAAGGGAAGTGGGTAGTGGGAAGTGGATAGTAAAAAGGTTAATAAATTAAAGGCTTTAGCATAATCATAGCTTCCTAAAAAATAATATCAACATCTAATATCAAGTTCGTTTGATAACTTACAAATTAGTAATATCAATATCTTATAGCAATCCTATCTGAGTTGTGAGATTATCAACAATTAAATTTTGATAATAAGGGGTTTAAACCCCTTATTTGGTAGATTGTACGATAACCTTCTTTATCGTTAAATTTCTCATAAATGATTTAGGACTGCTATAGTTCAATTTATTGAACGAAAAACTGTTGGTTCCGTGTAATTCATTACACGGTGGGTAAAGTGCGAAGAGATAATCTATTTGTAACTAATTAGCGGTTGCTGAATAAATCAAAACTCTTGTCAAATAAAGGTTTAAAGTCTATTCTACATAACAAAAAGTGTCATAAATTGACTTTTTTCTCTAAAAATACTCTATTTTTTTCATCCCAATCAAAATTATTGATACAAATGAATAATGTATGAAAAATAACTATTTGGCTAAAGTCTTTAATTTATAAACATTTCGCCTGACACCCGAAACCTGACACCTCCCCTCACGATTGCACTTTTTCAGCAACTCCCAATTAATTTCTTAATTTCGTTTCCAATTCAGACTTATCCTCAACAATCTCAAAAACTTGACCCATATTTGTGAGGTCAAATAACATATTAATTTGCTCATTTAAAGACATAATAAATAATCTACCATTAGCTGATCTAATAGTTTTTAAACCCTGCACCAATCCCCCCAAACCAGAACTATCCATAAAAGTAACTTTTTTAAAATCAATTAAAATATATATTACTCCTTCACTAATTAATTGATTAATTTGTTGGCGAAAATCATTAGCTTTCAAGCCATCGAATATTCCTTCTGGTTTTAATACTTTTACTTGAGGTAGCATGAATTATTTATGGTAACTGAAACAAATCACTGCTATTTTAACCCAGAAACTGCATCTTGTTTCAACTGAAAAATCTTAAACTTAACAAGGGGTTAAAACCTATTGTCTGTAAATTCTTCTCCCTTCCCCATTCGCTTTCTCGACAATTAATTCGGCATACTAACCCATAAAGAATCATCTTGGTTATAATAAAAATTAAATTGGACTATCTACAGCCAAAAATATTTTTTTATAACACCAGTAAAGTTTAGGAGGTCAATTTTTTCATGTCAACTCAAGTTCTTAATAAACCTGACACTAAGTCTAATGTTAATCGCAAACATGACCCCGGTTATAGGGTTTTGTTGCATAATGATAGTTACAATTCCATGGAATATGTAGTACAGGTTCTCATGACCACCGTTTCTTTAAGTGAACCTCAAGCCGTTAGTGTGATGATGGAAGCCCATAATAATGGTGTTGGTTTAGTCACAACTTGTGCATTAGAACACGCTGAATTTTATTGCGAAAGTATAAAAAGTCAGGGTTTAACTTGTACCATTGAACCAGCTGAATAAGGGGCAGATTTTATTGATTATTAGTTTTTTACAACTAATGTAGAAAAGGCACAAATTTTGATTATTTCATCGAAGGTAAAAAATATTTTTTTGAGGAGTAATTTTTATTATTAATTCATTCGTTAAAAATCTTCATTCTTATCCTATTTTAGCAAGGTTAGGGATTTTTTTCTCTACCTTGCTATTTATTTGGCTGCCTTTTGCTATTCCTATTTATCTATTTTTACAGCAAAAAGACCCAAATTTAACAACTATTTTAACAATGGGATTATTATTTATAATTTTTCTATTTTTAGTTAAATTTTGGGGCAACTATGTTTACGAAAATCAAAAAATATTTAGAACTTATGGTTTAGTTTTTAGTAAGCGCAATTTACTAGATTTAAGTGGTGGTTTATTGATTAGTTTTACTATCACCTGGTTATTATTTGTCGTGGAATATCTTTTCGGTTGGGTAGTGTTCAAAGCTCCCAATCAGCTCTTTATACCACTACTATTGGAAGGTTTAACCAGCGCCCTCCTCATCGCTTTGGCGGAAGAACTATTTTTTCGAGGTTGGTTATTAAATGAATTAGAAAAAGATTTTAGTGAAAAACAATCCAATTTTATCAATGCTTTATTATTTGCCATTGCCCATTTTCTGAAACCTTTAGCGGAAATGATTAGAGGTTTAGTTACTTTTCCTGCTTTATTTATCTTAGGATTATTATTAGTCTGGAGTAAAAAAAATCATCATAATTTATTAGGTATTTCCATCGGTTTACATGGTGGTTTTGTGTGGGGTTATTATGTGTTAAATGTGGGGCAAATGTTAACTTATACGGAAGTAGTGCCATCATGGATAACGGGCATTAATCAAAATCCTATTGCTGGATTAATGGGCTTATTATTTCTTGGTACTTTTTCTCTAATAGCTAAAAAAAGAAAGTTATTTTAATGTTAGTTTTTATTAAACTATTTCTTGCCCTTATTTTAGGCAGTCTTCTCGGTTTGGAAAGGGAGTTAAGCAACAAGCCGGGAGGTGTGAAAACCCATGGTTTAGTGGCTCTCGCTTCCTGTGGTTTTATTTTAATTGTTCAAGAAATCAGCATCATGGAACAAGCAAGAGTAATGACTGGTATTATTCAAGGTGTAGGATTTATTGGTGGAGGTTTGATTGTTAAAGAGGGAAATAATGCAAAAGGTTTGACGGGCGCTGTAGAGATTTGGATTTCATCAGGTTTAGGTTTGGCTTGTGCTTTTGGCTTGTGGCGTATTGCTTTTAATATGCTTTTTCTTTCTCTATTGTTATTAAAATTGATGAGGTTATCTTTCCCTAAAAGTTAAGGTTTTTTACTACATGGAGAGGTCTGAAAAAGTATTTTCATTAAGGTAAAAAAAGGAGAAGGTCTTTAATTTATAAGCATTTCACCTGACACCTGACAACTGAAACCTGCCACCTCCCCTCACCAAAATACTTTTTTAGAGCCCCTCACCTATGACAAATATTATAAAACATATCTACAAATAAAGCTCAGATAACGTTGTACAATGAATAACTAATATTAGTTTAATAGAAAAAAATTACTTAAGGAGTAAAATTTATGACCGAAAATTGGGAAAATCAAGAACATAACCAAGAAGAAAATCAAGAAAGTTCAGCTTTAAAAGTGGCTACCCCTTCGAGTTTATTCCATAATAATCGACCCATTGAACCTAGCAAATTAGAGATAGTCAGTACTTATAAATCTGTAGGCTCAGTGCGCCCGATCACCAAATCTGATTTAATGGTGAAAAGTACGTTAGTGCTTTCTGGTTCAAGACCGATTAGTGCTGGTACTTTAGTGATTAGTGACCAATATAACGTTATGGGTAATCGTCCTGTAGCGTCTAATCAAATTGATAATGTTTTCTTATTAATGGGTTACTTAGATTAATCTTCGCAAAAAAAAGCCCCTCGCCCACGGGGAGAGGGGTTGGGGAGAGGGTAAATAATTATTTTAACTGAATTACCTGAGGCTGATCGAACATATGTACTGTATCGACAAAACGAGCAGTGGAAGATTGGCTAGAAATAACCAAACTTTGGGTACGGGCGCCACCGTGGAAGAAGCGCACTCCCTCCATCAATGTACCGGGGGTAATACCACAGGCAGCAAATAAGACAGTTTCACCAGATGCTAATTCATGGACATCATAGACTTTATCAGGGTCAGTAATACCCATTTCCGCTAAACGAGCGAGGTTACTTTCTTTACTTTCACCGATTAAACCAGTTTTAACAATAGCAGGATCATAAATTAATTGTCCTTGAAAGTGACCACCTAAACAGCGCATAGCAGCGGCGGAGATAACTCCCTCAGGTGCTGCACCAATACCCATTAAAGCATGAATATTAGTTCCACTAAAGGCACAAGATAGGGCTGCGGATACGTCACCATCGCTAATTAAGCGTACTCTGGCTCCAGCTTCACGGATTTCTTTGATTAAATCATCGTGGCGATCACGATCCATGACTACGACGACTAATTCTTCGATGCTACGATTTAAGCATTCAGCGAGGATTTTTAAGTTTTCAGTAGCGGATTTGTTAATATCAACTTTTCCTTTAGCGGCCGGGGGAGCTGCTAATTTTTTCATGTAAAAGTCGGGTGCTGCAAAAAGTCCGCCTTTTTCGGAAATTGCTAATACTGCCATAGAACCATTTTGACCATAAGCTACTAAGTTAGTACCTTCACAAGGATCAACAGCAATATCAATTTCGATCAATTCTTCAAGGTTACAGAAATCACTAGCATCGGCACGAGTACAAATACCGACTTCTTCCCCAATATAAAGCATGGGTGCATCATCTCTTTCTCCTTCCCCGATAACGATTCTGCCGCGCATTTTGATTTGATTCATTCTTTCGCGCATAGCTTCTACCGCTACTTCGTCAGCGATATTTTTTTCCCCTTTACCCATCCATTTAGAACTAGCGAGGGCGGCTTTTTCTACTACTTCGATAATCTCTAAGCCAATAGTGCTTTCGATCATAATTTATCCTCCAGAGATAATTAAATGTAATTTTCTATAAATGATTTAACAAAAGTCATCAAGATTAAAGTCTATCAGAGTGAGGGATCAGTGCTAAAAAAACTTTTCTGCGGTGACGGGCGCTGGGTTTTAAGTAATAAATAGGAGGCGCTGAAAAAGTGGTGTAGTGAAGGCAAATTGACAATTATCAAGTTTTGATTATTTTTGATTAAAAAAATTTCTTCAGATTTTATACCATACTAAAAGTCGGTTAGAATTTGAGAATTAGGAATATTGAAAAAAACGGAAAGGGTGGGATTTGAACCCACGGACTGTTGCCAGTCACTCGATTTCAAGTCGAGCGCGATCGACCACTCTGCCACCTTTCCTCAAGATTGCATGAGTACATATTATAACAGATAAAGTAAAATTTTCTCAAAAAAATCTATGGCAAAACAACGTAAAAAATCAGACTTTCCCACTAAAATCTGTCCTGTGTGCGGATTATCGTTTACATGGCGCAAGAAATGGGCTAATTGTTGGGATGAGGTGAAATATTGTTCCGAAAGATGTCGCCGTCGGAGTTAAGGAGTTATGAATTATGAATTATGAGTTATGAATTAATAAATTCCTTTGCCTCTTGCTCTTTTTGGCAATTATCAATTATCCATTGTCAATTTTCCATTATGATGGATGTATATTCAGTCGTAATTATTTATGGCTTTATTGTAAAGTTATTTTTATTATTTAATCAATGTCCACTACTCTCGCCACTGCTGATAAACTAGATTTAGTCGTTATGCCTCCTCGTACTGCTTCCATTAGCCGTCAGACTAAAGAAACTGATATTCAAGTAGAGGTTAATCTTGATGGTCAAGGTAAATGTCAGGTTAATACTGGTGTTCCTTTTCTTGACCATATGCTACATCAATTATCATCCCATGGTTTATTAGACCTCAATATTCAAGCAGTGGGTGATATTGAAATTGACGATCATCATACTAATGAGGATGTGGGTATTACTTTGGGGAGGGCGCTGAGTCAAGCTATAGGCGATCGCAAGGGAATTAATCGTTTTGGTCATTTTATTGCTCCTCTTGATGAGGCTTTGGTGGAGGTTGTCCTTGATTTTTCCGGGCGCCCTCACCTCAGTTATGGTTTAGAAATTCCTACCCAAAGAGTTGGCACTTATGATACTCAGTTAGTGAGAGAGTTTTTTGTGGCGGTGGTAAATCATGCCCACATTACTCTCCATATTCGTCAGTTGGATGGCATTAATTCTCATCATATTATTGAGGCTACTTTTAAGGCTTTTGCACGGGCGCTAAGGATGGCGCTAGAATTTGATCCTCGTCGTTTGAATGAAATTCCAAGTTCTAAAGGGGTATTGTAAAAAGAAGGGGAGAAAGGGAGAAAATATTACCAAAATTTATAGAGACTATATATTGCTTGAGTATAGTGGTTATCAAATTAAACTAATATTTAACAAGGGGTTTAGAATCCTGTCTTTCCTATATTTCATTATTAAATTACTATGACTAAACAAAAAAAATTTTTATTAGTAGTGTCAAGTCAACCTTATACGGGTAAAACTGCGACTATTGTTGGTATCGCCCATCAGTTAAAACAGAGGGGAATTAAGTTGGGGTATGCAAAACCCCTTGGAACTTGTTTTAATGTAGATGATCGTTTACAAGATGAACAAGATTTACAATTTATTAGTGAAATTTTAGAGTTGTCTCCCCAACAAATTAAGTCTCCTTTACTGTTTTTAAACGAAAAAACCATCACTGATTTCCTTCATTATCCCCTTGATGATATTGATGTGGTGGACTATTGTCAATCTATGGAGGCTGATTTGGTATTGGTGGAGGGCGCTGGGAATCTTTCTCAGGGTAATTTGTTTAATCTTTCAGCGCCCTCCGTGGCCGAAAAGCTCGATGCTCAAGTATTATTAGTAGTCAAATACGATCCTCTTTTAATTATCGACCAAATTCTTGAAGCTAAGGGCATTTTTGGCGCGCGCCTGTCGGGAGTATTAATTAATAGTATTCCCCATCAACAATTAGACACCATGACTAATGTCATTAAACCATTTTTAGCTAGTCGTGGCGTGGAAGTTTTGGGAATGTTACCCACTGATCGACTTTTACAAAGTGTTAGTGTTAGAGAACTGGTAGCACAGTTGAAGGCAAAAGTATTATGTCGTAGTGATCGTCTTGATTTGATGGTGGAAAGTTTGACGGTGGGCGCTATGAATGTTAACTCGGCTTTAGAATATTTCCGCCAACGACAAAATATGGCAGTAGTAACGGGAGGTGATCGCACTGATTTACAGTTAGCGGCATTGGAAAGTTCCACTAATTGCCTAATTTTAACGGGGCATATTCCCCCTCAACAGTTAATTTTAGCAAGGGCGGAAGATTTGGAAATTCCTATTTTAACGGTAGATTTTGATACTTTAACCACTGTGGAGATTGTGGATCGAGCTTTTGGCACTGTGCGTTTACAGGAAAGTATTAAAGTGAATTGTGTACAACAGTTGATTAAGGAACATTTCGATCTTGATCAATTATTGGCAAAACTCAACTAATTTATTATGGTGGAGGGCGCCCTCCACCACATTCAATCATCACCCATTAAGAATTAAGCAAAAGCTGGAACAGGGATATTAAGATGAGGATAGAGGGGGAATTGACTACACAGCGCCCCTACCCGTTTAATACAATCAGCTTTCACCGCAGAATCATCAGGATTGAGAAGACGATCAGCGATAATATTAGCAACTTCAGTAAATTCCGCTTCTGTTAAACCTCTGGTAGTTTCAGCAGGAGAACCTAATCTCAAGCCACTGGTGACGAAAGGAGACTCAGGGTCAAAAGGTACAGTATTTTTGTTCGCTGTAATGTGAGTTTGTCCTAAAAGTTGATCCGCTACTTTACCAGTCATACCGATAGAACGTAAATCCACTAAATTGAGATGATTATCACTGCCACCAGAGACTAATTTAAAGCCTCTCTCGACTAATTGAGAACCCAGCGCCCGTGAATTAGCGATTACCTGTCCACAATATTCCTTAAATTCGGGTTTTAAAGCCTCCCCAAAAGCCACCGCTTTACCAGCGATAACGTGTTCTAAAGGTCCGCCCTGAGTGCCGGGGAAAACAGCTTTATTTAATTTTTTACCTAATTCTGCATCACGGGTTAAAATTAAACCACCACGAGGACCTCTTAACGTTTTATGGGTGGTAGTGGTGACTACATCACAGTATGGCACAGGGTTAGGATGATGACCACTGGCAACCAATCCAGCAATATGGGCAATATCAGCTAACAAATAAGAGCCCACCTCGTCAGCGATAGCGCGGAATTTGGCAAAATCAATGATGCGAGGATAAGCAGAATAACCGCAAATGATGAGTTTCGGGCGCTCTTTCAGGGCTAATTCTCTAATTTCATCATAATCTAAGCGCTCAGTTTCTTTACTAACGCCATACTGACATACTTCAAACCATTTACCCGATACGTTAACTGGTGAGCCGTGGGTTAAATGTCCACCATGGGATAAATCCATCCCCATGATTTTGTCACCCGGATTGAGTAGGGTTAAAAACACAGCAAAATTAGCTTGAGCGCCAGAGTGAGGTTGCACGTTAGCCATTTCAGCACCAAATAACTGTTTTGCTCTGTCAATGGCTAAATCTTCTGCTTGATCGACAAATTTACAACCACCATAATAACGTTTACCGGGTAATCCTTCGGCGTATTTGTTGGTTAATACTGAACCCTGCGCTGCCATTACTGCTGGGGATGTAAAATTTTCACTAGCAATTAATTCTAAGTGACTTCTTTGGCGTTGTAACTCGTTGGCGATAATTTCCGCTATGGCTGGGTCTGTATCGGCTAAATATGTTAGGTTAGTTTTGCTCACTTTATTATACTTATACTTCTCTATGGGAACACTTTCTCTATATTACCTCAGTTATGAATTATGAAGGGAATGTAGAATTTAGAATGTAGAATTTAGAATGTAGAATGTAGAGTTTAGAATTTTTGATTGGAATGGAAGAAAGAGGTAATTTTTAGAGAAAAAAGATAAGTTGAGGGCGCTTGTATTTTAACTCTCAAAAAAAAAACAGGCAAGATGCCTGTTTCACCGTACCAAAATCCTAATTGTTGGAGAAGTCTATTAAATATAAATTGTTGATCAAATATGATTCATTATCAATTATCAATTGTCCATTACTGTTCAGATTGTAATTGTAATTGTAAACCTTCTTCAATAGGCTCGTAACCGATGTCAATATCTCTTTCTTCAATGACATCTCGAACTTGATAAAATACTTCAATTCCTTTTGGTCTAACTATGACGATGACATATTCTTGATCTCTATTTTCTTCTACTTCGTCTATTAGTTGGATTAACGGTGAAGTGCGCCCGGTTAATTCATTTTCGCTCACAAATATTTCACTGGGATATATAATCACGCCATCTTCTCGACATTCGATATAACGGGGAGTTTTGCTCAAATTTTGTCCGTCTTGATTTTCGGCGACAATCGTCACTTGTGAACTACTTTCTAGGGTTTCCGTGCTGATTACAATAATTAATAATATTAATGTACCAATGGTACAAGCTAAAACGGAGAGAAAAGGGAATAACTCTAATTCTGTTCGTCGGGGAGAAGGGCGCTGACGCATAATTAATAAAAAGGGCAAAGTGAAAAGGGCAAGGGGCAAAGGAGATTATTATTTCATAATTCATAACTCATAATTTCCTGTGCCAAATGCGCCACAAGAAATAACCACAGGCAAAAAAGTATCCCGTAGTAAACAAACCATTGAGATAAAGTAATCTTAGGGCAAATATATCATTAGCGACGCTACTTCCTAGCCATAAGCCACTATACATAATAATCCAAGTTAATCCTAGTTTTAATGATAAATTAATAGTTTTTCGTTTTGGCGAAGGGCGCTGGTGATTTTTTTGTGCTGATGCTATCAGCACATCCATTAAAGCCAATATTGTTCCTAATACGGGTAATAAATATAAGGATAACTGTAATTTATTATAGTTTTCGTTCTGATCATCGTAATTCATGGTTAAAATGAAATTGCTAATAATTTAACGGTGATGAGCAAATTCTTGGGAAAATGAAAAAACTACCATTCAAGCCACAATATTCTCCCCCTCTCGACAAAATTATCTTTTTAATCGCCACCACCTATCTCATCATAGTTTGTTCATGGCTTTTTAAACAAAATCAAAAGGTCATTTCATCTCCTACTCCTGCTAATCTCTCTGAAAATACCTCTGCTGAAAATTTATCACCCACCCCTAATATTTCTGAAACGTCTTCTCCAGAAACCATCTCTCAACCCTCAGAGATACCACCATTACCAAATATTCCCCAAACTGAATTAATTACTCTCACTTCTCCCCCAGAAGTGTCACCTCTACCTATCCCTACACCTCCACCTTTGCCAAAAGGGATTGAACTTCCACCACCACCATTGATCAATGTCAGTGCTAATAGCAATAGCCCTGCAAAACTCGCTTCAACAGAGCCCTCCACCCCGCCCATAGCGCAGAAAATACCATCACCACCACCACCACAAACCGCTAAAATTGCTCGTCAATTTCCCCCTTCATTGGATACTTTACCGACTTTACCAAATGCTAATCCTTCTCCAAATACCAACAATATCCCCAATACTTCCACCCCTGACACGGGCGTTAAAAATAATACCCTCCTTGGGGTGATACAATTAGCCGATCAAAATAATTTGGCTTTATTTAATATTAATAGTCTGACTGAAAGAGTGGCGGAGGGCGCCCCTATCCCCGCCACTAACTGGATTGTGGTTAGTATTAATAAAAATGAAGTGGTTATTCGTCGTCAAGATCAATTTCAAACTTTACGAGTCGGTGAAAAATTTTAAGTTTTTTGTCTCTCGCAAAGGCGCGAAGGCGCAAAGGGAATCTTTCTAATAATCTAAAGTGTGGTTTAAGGGAATGAAAACTGCTGTCAAGGGTGTAGTTTTCCCTATTGACAAGTACTGAATTTTAATGATAATTTGGGGTTAAAGTGAATCTTAGCAATTTATAACTAATCTGTTAAGATTTATGAAGAAAGAACAATAACTACGGCAAATTAAGAACATGGCTTACGAATTAGCTCCTTTACCTTACGATTACACAGCTTTAGAACCCTGTATTTCTAAAAGCACCCTAGAATTTCACCACGACAAGCACCATGCCGCCTACGTTAGCAAATTTAATGATGCGGTTAAAGGCACAGAATTAGATTCTCTCTCCATTGAGGAAGCCATTAAAACCCTTGCCAAAGATTCTAGCAAAGCAGGAGTGTTTAATAATGCTGCCCAAGCATGGAATCATAGCTTCTATTGGCAATGTATGAAGCCTAATGGTGGTGGCACCCCCACCGGCGAATTAGCTGCTAAAATTGATGCAGATTTCGGTAGTTTTGATAAATTTGTTGAAGAATTTACCAATGCAGGTGCTACTCAATTCGGTAGTGGTTGGGCTTGGTTAGTATTAGATAATGGTACTCTTAAAGTAACTAAAACTGGTAATGCTGATAACCCTTTCACTGCTGGGCAAACTCCTTTATTAACCATGGATGTATGGGAACACGCTTACTATTTAGACTATCAAAACAAACGTCCTAGCTATATCGATGATTTCTTAGGTAAGTTAGTTAACTGGGATTTTGTGGCTCAAAATTTGGCTAATGCTTAATCAATAATCATTTCTAATAATTTTGGTGGAGACGTAAAATTTTGCGTCTCTATTTCTTCATTTATCATACTCAAAGTTGAAAAATCATAAATATTTTAATGATGAAAGTAACAAAAGAAGTCAATTTAAAAAAACTATATGAAATTGATGATCATTTGTGGCTGGAAGAAACTATTAATTTACTAAAAGGGAATAGATTAAATGAGTTAGATATAGAAAATTTAATTGAGGAGTTAGAAAGTTTGGCAAAGCGAGATAAATTGGCAATGGCAAGTTTGTTAGAACAAGTCATTATTCATTTACTTTTGCTAGATTATTGGCATAATGAATATGAAAGAAACCATCATCATTGGCAATTAGAAATAATAAGTTTTCGCCGACAACTTAATAAAAGAATGACCAAGAATCTTTACAATTATTTAGTAGATAATTTAGATGATTGTTATGATTATTGTCGCAAATATGTGCTCAAAAAATCTGGTTTAGATACTTTTCCGCTACAATGTCCTTACAGTTTAGAAAAAATATTAGACCAAGATTTTTTATAGCTCTCATTCAATTAATTGAATTAAAAAAATAAGTTTTTTAAACATTTCCAATTATGAAAGACTCCATCTTCGCAATTTACCCACCGTGTAATGAATTACACGGAACCAACGGGATCACGTTCAATAAATTGAACTAAGATATTGAGATTACTTTTTTTGTCTAAATTGAAAATTTTAGAATAAAATAATCCTAGAAAATAAGAAGAGTTATTTTTTATAAAACGGCGATACATTCGATTTCCACTAAAACATCCTTGGGTAAGCGAGAAACTTCTACACAGGCGCGCGCCGGGGAATTATTACTAAAATATTTGCCATATACTTCATTCATCGGGGCAAAGTTAGTTAAATCGCTTAAAAATACGCTGGTTTTAACCACTGCGTCTAAATTTGTCCCTGCTTCAGTTAAAATTGCTTGAATATTTTTGATAACTTGATGAGTTTGGGCTTTGATGTCATCTCCTCCCACTAAATTTCCCTCTGCATTTAAGGGAATTTGCCCAGCTACAAATACCATAGCGCCCTTCGCCACTACTGCTTGATTATAAGGTCCAACGGGCGCTGGTGCTAAGGTAGTATTAATAATAGTTTTTTGAGTCATAATATAGCTGATTGAAATTGTAACAGTAATATATTATACGGTTAAGGGCGCTGGACTTTTTCCTTGATATTAGTCAAATAATTTTTCGTGAAGAAGCGCCGAAGTTTTTAATTCTTCTCTTTTCTGCGCGCCCATCCCCTCCCCTTGAGTGTAAAGATTGAGCCATTGCTGTGCTAAGGTGTGAGCATCAGCGCCCATGGCCGTTAATTCTATGCCGGGTATATGTAATTCTGTCATTAATTGAGATACTTTGGGGTCATAAGACAAGGCAAAACAATTACAACCTTCAGAAGCACCCATAATAATACTATGTAATCTCATGCCAATTAACATCTTTATTTCTCGGAAAATTCCTTTTAATTCTTGAGGGTTATCTAACTGAATAATTTCATTTTTTCCCTGTAATTTTTCAGCTACTTTTTGACACAGTATAAGATCATTTTGAGGCTGAAAAGGAATTAAGATAATATTAGCATTAGTGTTTTTTTGTAATGTAATTAATGCGTCAATAATCGTATTTAATTTAGTTTCAGTTAAAGAAATATGAGACCTTAAATTAACGCCAATATGAGGAGATGATGGTAATTTTAGAGATTTATTAAGTTTAGCTGATAATGCCCAAACGGGGTCAGGGGCGCTAAAATGTGGTATGTGCCATTGCTCCAAAAGTCTTGCTGATGCTTGATCTCGCACACTTACACCATGACATTTACTTAAAACATCTTTGGTTAGCCAACGGGTAAAAGGACTATTTAAAGGACCAATTCCCTGCGCGTAGGCAATGGTAATTAAGCCTTTTAATTGAGCTAATTTCATCAAGCCACCATAAAAAATTGGACTGCGCCAACTGGTGGCATCTTGCATTAAACTACCGCCTCCCCAAATAAAATAATCATCCTTTTTACCATGCCAAATTTCTTGAATAATTTGCTGACGAGAATAACTTTTTACACCATAATTTTTAGTGGTTAATGATGGATTTCCTGATAATATAATTGGGGTGAGGGGCGCTGGTAATCTTTCTAATAATGCCAACAATAAAGCCTCATCTCCGGCATTTCCCCGCCCATAATAACCACAAATTATGGCTTTTCTCATCATGATTTAAGATTGATAATTTAAGGATTACTAATCATAACAGAATCAGCGATAATTTGACCCTGATAAATTAAATCTTCGTGTAAATTAGTGTTTAAAGTGACTCTAATTTCATTTTTTCCTGACGGTAACTCAGGAAGATAATACCAATCACTGTATATTCTACTAACTTTTATGCCATTAATATATAAATGACCATGACCTTCATTAGGGTTGCTATTTTTATCTAAATTTTCTGGGGCAAACTTAAAGTTAGTTGTAGTAATTTGTAAATTCCATCCTTTTATTTTATCGGGAGAGATTGTTAATTTTACTTGAGGAATTTTGTCATTTTGAGTCACATCTATTTTTTTATGATGGTGATGTTGAGTAGAATTATGGTTATGATGTTGAGCATCTGTCAGTATCAAGGAATTATTGGTTTTAATATTATCAGCATTGACAGGAAAAGAAACTAACAAAGAAGAATTAATGATTACTAATGACAAAGAGTAAATAGATTTAATTTTCATTTTGCTATTGATCAAGTTTACTCTTTCTATTATTTCTAATAATCACGATAAAATCTAGTTTTACCACTTGTCAAAGTTTGATATAGTATTTCTCATGCTCAAAAAGCTAGTTAATTTGAAGTAATGAACAATAACTAAGAAATTTAAAATGCCAATAGTTTATTGTGATGAATTGATTTAACTACCAGTATAATTTATTATCTTGTAGGGTAATGCCATTATTCTGAGCATCAATTCAAAAAAATTTGCTCCACTAAATTATTAAATTTAACAAATATTTCTGGATAGTTTTTAACTATTTCTTGACTTTTACTTAAACTATTCGGAAAATAATGATGATTAAATTTTTGATAAAAAATACCTTGAAATAAAATAGCAGATTGTACTTTTTTATGAATATTTTTTATTTTTACATTACCCACCGAAATCTTTAAAGGATAAGGTTGTAAGTCATAATCAAAATTTAATTTAATCTGAGTAGGATTATGATCATTTATTTTATAAATTTTAGGAGTGTTTAAGTATTGAGAAATAAATTCTGTTCCTTTATTGAAATCATTAGAAAGAGAAATTAATCTTCTTAGACCTAATGTTACTAAAGCAATTTGATTAATATTAAATGCCTGAAATAAATTATCGATTATATATATTATTTCTCTGCTTTTTTTTTGATCACTAATAATAAATTTCAATTGATATTTACTAATAATAACTTTAACTCCTTCTTGATAGTTCAATTGTTGTAAAGTAGATTTTAGAATAGAACTTTTTGCTAAACTCCAATAAGTAGGGATAATCAATTTTTCTTGTAAAGTTTGATGATTTATGATCTGAAGATTTATTTGTGGAGAAGTAAAACATAGCGCCCCTTCCTGCAAATCATGAATAATGGTTGGTTGCCGAGGGGCAAAACTTTTCGGCAGAGGTATTTTCATGTTATGTTAATAAATGTAACGTTTTGATAATGATAACTCAATTAAAAACCATTATGGCACTTACCGTAGGCACTCAAGCACCAGCATTCACTACCAAAGATGATCAAGGCAATACCGTTTCTTTAGGTGATTTTGCTGGTAAAATTGTGATTTTATATTTCTATCCTAAAGATGATACCCCCGGTTGTACCAAAGAAGCGCAGGGTTTTCGGGATAAATACCAAGAATATCAAGATAAAGAAATGGTAGTTTTAGGAGTGAGTAATGATGATGAGGCATCTCACCAAGCCTTTAAAGAAAAGTATGGTTTACCTTTCCAACTTTTAGCTGACACCGATAGAAGTATCTCCAAAGCATACGATGTTGATGGCGGTGGTTATCCCAAGCGTGTCACATACATTATCAATGGTGAAGGGGTAATTACCCATGTTGATACCAATGTTAACACCAGTAGTCATGCTCAAGATATTTTAGCCACCATTGCTTAATTAGAGTTTGATCAAAAAGTGGAGTCATGAGGGTAATGAATAATTGACAGTTATAGGATTTATCCTCTCAGAGTAGTATCTATTATTTTACCTTTTCACATTACTACAAATCGCCAATAAGGGGTTTAAACCCCTTGTTAAACTGATTGTTATTTAACCTTTTAACAGCTTTGACAGTAATCAATTTATGTTATTTTTTTGATTTATAAATGTTAGGACGAAAAAAACTTTTTCTTATTATCAATTTAGTATTTTTTTTATCTGGTTGTGGTAACTTAACTCGTTTAAGAGAATGTGAAAAATTAGCAAGTATTGGTACAGAATTAGCTAATCAAACTATGCCAAATTTATTAGAAAAAGATCAAGAAATCATATATTTATTTCAACAACAATTTTTAACTACCAGTGAGCAAATAAATAATGAAAATTGGCGAGATTCAAAAATATTAGATTACAGCAGTAATTTAAGTCAAATTTATCAAGAATACGGCACTTTAACTCAAGAATTTATCAGCGCCCTCCACCGCAAAGAAAGAGAAAAAGCCTTGAGTATTCAAACTAAATTAAATGATTTGGGTACGAAACAAGTGCAAATAGTTGAAGAAATTAACAATTATTGCCAAGTTAATTAGACTAATTAAATAATTCTGAAAAGTCTCTTTGATAATTTTCTAAACTATATTTTTTAACTTGCTGATAACCCTTATTAATTATATCTTTTCTAAGAGAGTAGTTATCATGAATTTCGAGGATTCTTTCCGCCATATCTTCTATACTATTAGGATTAATATATAAAGGTGCATTACCACAAGCTTCTGGAATAGCTGAGATATTAGAGGTAATAACAGGGCATCCCATGGTCATAGCTTCTAGGGGGGGTAAACCAAACCCTTCATATAAGGATGGAAAGACAAAACAATTAGCATTTTTAAGTAAAATTAATTTATCTAAATTACTAACATAACCTAAATACCTAATGCCCTCACTTTGCATTTTACCAGTGAATATTTCTGAGCCATAACCTAATGAACCAACTAATAATAAAGGCATTTTTATTTTATTTTTAACTGCTAAGTATGCCTCAATTAAACGGTCAATATTTTTGCGTTTTTCTAATGCTCCTATATACAATAAATAACGTTCTTTTCTTAAGCCAAATTTATTTAAAGTGGATCGATTTAATAAATCACTTTCAGCTAATTTTAACTCATTTTCTGCGATAGGAATGGGTTGATAAATTACTTTTAATTTATCAGCAAATTTTGGAAAAATTCTTAAAACTTCTTGGCGAGAAAATTCAGAGATAGTTAATACTATATCAGCGTATTTTAAACTGGTGGTTATATTTTTATAAAATAAGGAATTAAATTTATCAGAAGGAGGATGATATAAGGTGACAAGGGGGATAATATCATGGATAGTTTGCACTGTTAAACCACCACGATAATTATTTCTGACGGCGCTGGGGGCGCTACAAAATAAAATATCAGCTTTTTTTGTGTCAATGGTCAGGGGAAAATCAAATAAAATAGAATGTAAATTAATAGTTTTGTACAGAGAAGTTTTATTAATATAACCATCAATATTGACTAAATAATTTAATTTACTAATGGTTTCATAATAACTAGGTTCAACTTGAGAAATATGCTTAAATTTATATTTTCCTAGTAATCCGTAAAGATAATGTAAAATAATTTTTTTTTGACTAGGATTAATAGGCTTATCAATATTACGGAGAATTTCTAACTGTTGTAAAGGGATAATTTTTTCTTTTTTAGCACTGGTTAAAAGATAATTGTTATAACCTAAATTTTTAGTCGCTCTGATGACAGATTGAGCATAAAAGCCAATACCTCGATAAAATTCTTCTTCTAAATCTGAAGCACAAAAAACAATGGTTTTATTTAAAGTCATGGTAAATTTTTCACCAATGATTAAGGATTTACTTTGTTAAAAATTAACTTTAATCTGAAAATTTACATTAATATACCATGAGTTTATCAACTTTAGCTTTCCTATTTTTTTATTAAATAGAATTTGATTAAATAGTGTAAACTTTTGCTATTTTTCCTTTATCTTTTTACTTTTTTAAGGTAGAATGCCATAGTTATTATTGGATAAAAAATATTTTAAACTATGGCTGTTTATTCTTTAACCTATCGCCCTCGCCGTTTACGTCGCACCGCAGGAATACGGGCGCTGGTACAAGAAACTGTGTTAACTGTTAATGATTTAATTTACCCTGTTTTTGTTACGGAGGGGGAAAATATTAAGCAAGAAATAGTATCGATGCCTGATGCTTTTCGTTTCAGTCTCGATTTATTATTAAAAGAGTTAGAGGAAGTTTACTCTTTAGGCATTAAAGCCATTGCACTTTTTCCCCTCATCAGTGAAGATAAGAAAGATAATGAAGGTACAGAAAGCTACAATCCTGATGGTTTGGTGCAGCGCACGATCAAAGCTATTAAAAAAGCGTTACCTGAGTTAGTGGTGATTACCGATGTGGCGCTTGATCCTTTTTCCCCTTTTGGTCATGATGGTATTGTGGAAGATGGGGTAATTCTCAATGATGAAACTGTGGAAGTTTTGGTCAAAATGGCGGTTTCCCAAGCAGAAGCTGGGGCGGATTTTGTAGCGCCCTCCGACATGATGGATGGTAGAATCGGTGCGATTCGTGATGGTTTGGATCAAGCTGGGTTCACTGACGTAGGTATTATTGCTTATTCTGCTAAATATGCTTCCGCCTATTATGGACCATTTCGGGATGCCTTGGATTCAGCGCCGAAATTTGGCGATAAAAAAACCTATCAAATGGATTTGGCTAACAGTCGGGAGGCTATCACTGAGGTAGCTTTGGATATTGAGGAGGGCGCTGATATGGTAATGATTAAACCGGCTTTGGCTTACCTCGACATCGTGCGCCGTGTCAGGGAATATACAGAAATTCCTGTGGTAGCTTATAACGTCAGTGGGGAGTATGCCATGATTAAGGCTGCGGCGGCTAACGGTTGGATTGATGAGGATAAAATTGTCCTTGAAACCCTCACCAGTATGAAAAGGGCGGGCGCTGATTTGATTTTGACTTATTTTGCTAAACAGGTTGCTTCTCTTTTGGCTAATTGATAATTGACAATGGATAATTGATAATGGGTTGAACAATGTTCAACCCCTACGCTTTTTCTTCAAAATGTTTCCTAATTTAAAAAAATGGGGTGGAGGGCGCCCTTCATCCCATATTGAAAAGGTAAATTACGCTGTTGATACTCTTTGTTTACTGCCGGTTATTAGCTGTGTTTTGATTTTAGGAATTATTACAGATACTTGTCGTAATAAATCTTTATTTGATTCCTTTTACAGCAAAATTTTAATCACGATTACTGTTTCCTTTGTTATTTCATCTTGTTTGGCAAAAAATACTATTGATGCTTGGTTCGGTTTACCCAATTTTCTACCATTTTTCTTATTATTTCTTTGTTTTCAAACTATTATTACTAAAATTAAATATTTATACAAGCTAATTTTTTTACTTTCTTTAAGTGCTTCAATTATAGTAATTATTGGTCTTTTACAGTTATATTTTAATTTAGATTGGCCTAATTGGTTAAGTCTTTTATTTGGATGGGATGTTATTCCCTTTGGTAATCCGGAAGGGCGAATGTCCTCAATTTTTTATCATGCTAATATTTTAGGATTATTTTTAGTTATCACTTTTAATTTTAGTTTATGTTTATTACTAATAAATAGTGAATTAATTTTTTTTAAAATTAGTCGCAAAAAAAATAATTACTTCCTAATTTTAAATATCTTTTTCACTTTAATAGGTATATTTTTGACAAATTCTCGTAGTGCTTGGGTGATGGCTTTTTTAACTTTTATTGCCTATGCTGTTTACGGGCGCTGGTATAAAATTTTAAGTTTTTTAACTGTGATAATTACTGCCATTAGTTGGGCTTCTTTTGGTAATTTGCCCGGTCAATATTTTTTCCGTCAAGTGGTACCTAGCTTTATTTGGTTGAGATTTTCTGATCAAATGTTTCCTCAGCGCCCTACCCCTACCCTAAGAATTAGTCAATGGCAATTTTGTCTCGATTTAATTAGAGATAATCCGGTGATGGGTGTAGGATTACGCAATTTTGATTACTTATATGAGCAAACAACTGGTTTTAGGATGGGTCATCCTCATAGTTTATTTTTAATGTTAGGTGCGGAAACTGGTTTAATTAGCCTACTTTTAACGTGCATATTTGTAGGAGTTATTTTACGGCGAGGGGCGCTGGTTTTTTTAACTCAAAAATGGCAAAGCAACGAGTCTTTAATTATCTTTAGTTATTTAATCGCCTTTGCTAATTTTATCTTTTTTAACCTTGCTGACTTGAGTATTTTTGATCTCCGACTGAATATTTTGGGATGGATTATTTTAGCTAGTATTGCTGGAGTTAGCCAAAAGTCTTTAATTGATAAGTGCCTTCCCACTTCCCACTCCCCATTCCCCTAACGACAACACTTTTTCTGCAACCCCTACTTAAACAAAAACTAAGCCAAAATAAAGCCTAAACTCTCTTTGTAAGATAAAAATACTTCAGTATTATGTCTCAGGCACTGGAAAAAAAGCCGTTGCTGATTTTAAATATGTTTTTGCTTGGGGTAGGGAATAGGGATTAGTAATAATATTTTGAGTATTATATATTTGCTATAATTCATTAATGTTTCATGCCACAATTCAGCAACGCCGAAAAAACTAAAAGATACCGCCGTGGGAAATGCCTCTAATGCTATTTAATATTTAACCGCTTATTTCCCCATTGTCTCCTCAATTCCCCCGTGAGACAATGCCATTGAATAAATGTGTAAGCTCAAGATACCAGTATAAGAAGTTTTTAACTATTAACAAATCAATTAATAGAAAAAATCTCCCCTTTCTCCCTTGCATCCTCTGCTTCTCCTTCTCCTTATGGCACATCTTCTGGAATAAAACCGTTAGATTGATCCAATTCAATATTAATACCTAAATCCATCACTTCAATATCCCATTGTCCTCGCCTAGCGGTTTCAAAGACAACATAGCGCCCGTCGGGGCTAATACGAGGATTGCGCAACCAACTACGATAACCTTGAGTTAATAGTTTAGTTTGTCGGGTGGCGCGATCGTACAAAAAAATATCAGGTCTGCCTTGAATGCTGGAAACATAGGCTAAATAGCGCCCGGTGCGACTCAAACTAGGGCTATCTGTAATAGCGCCCTCCCGATTCAAACCGGGTAAATCCACAAAAGACTGTTGTTGTAAATCAAATAATAAAATTTCTTGTCGCCCAAAACGATTAGATACCATCGCTAACCAGCGCCCATCACCGCTAATGGATGGCTTTTCATCACTATAACGACTATTGAGGGCGGTGGAAGTAATACCAAAATCATTACCACCACACCCCCCGATTAAAGAGGCTATCAAAAGAGTTAGGGAGATTATTTTTAACCGATGATTCATTAGTAATTAAATCAAAATGTTTATTCTTATTAGGAAATTTTGATTAGTTGATTATAGTATGATCAAAACTATAAATGTTTGAAGTAATGAAATAATAATGACCAATAATATTATCTTTGAAGTAACTCAAGAAGAAGATGGCGGTTTTTGTGCAGAATGTTTAAGCGAGGATATTTTTACGGGGGGGGAGACATGGGAAGAATTAAAAGTAAATGTCACCGAAGCAGTGAAAAGTTTTTATTTTGATCAACCATCTATTCCTACTGTGAAATTACATTTAGTGAAAGACGAGACTTTAGTAATTCAATGAAAATACCTAGAAATATACAAGGCGACGAATTAGTTAAAATTTTGATAAAATACTGGGGTTATCACTTGATTCATCAAAAAGGTAGTCATATTATTTTAGAAACAAGTCTGCCGAGTCATCATCGTCTTTGTATCCCTAATCATAATCCCGTCAGAGTTGGCACTTTAAATTCTATTATTAGCGCTGTGGCGCGTCATAAGAAAGTTAGTAAACAAGATATATTAAATACTTTGTAGCTTACCATCCCCAGCTACCCGGCTCACCTTTAAAAGGACCAACTATATTAGAAGTAATCCAACCGCCATAAAAATTGCCCGGTTGTGGTGTGACTTTTTCCCCATTCACATAGCAACCGGTGAAGGGCGCTGCATAAAATGCCACATAATTAGCTATCTCCTCAAATTTTGCCGTTGGTTGGGGATAATACCACCCCACTTTATTAAAAGTTGCATCTTTCACTACTACATCATAATAATGGGCAACTCCTTTCCACTCGCAAAAAGATTGACCCGGCGCCCTCCGCAATAACTCCATGTTAATATCATCGGGGGGCAAATAGTACACGGGGGGATGGCTAGTTTCCAATACCCGATAACCGCCACTGGTATCGGCAATAATTACATCATCATAAATAACTTCTATTTTGGCACTGACAGGCTCTAACTTGGGAGGACGCGGATAATCCCATACTGACTCTTGGGAGGGCGCTGGAATTACTTTATCAATAGAATTAAACATAATTTCAGGACAACGAAAAGAAGAGAAAATTAATGAACAGATTATTATTATAAACTATAACGAATAGTCAATCTTATAACCTGTTTGAAAAGTCATGATATTGTTTCCCTACCCTCTTGTAAAAAGAGAATTTAGAGGGATGTAACACTTTTAAAAAAGCTTCTTAGTTTTATTGATTAAATCAAACTCAAAACGTTGAGAAAAATTAGTGATACCATAAACATTAAAACTAATCACCGGCTCATCTTCTATTACTTCAACCTGATGAATCATTTGATCCGTAAAACCAAGAATATCTCCAGCTAATAATATTTTTTCTCCCATATAATCAAGGGAACTTTCTTCATTTGATTCATGCCAAAAAGTATTTTTTTCAGCGCCCGAAATAATTGCCACAATGCCCCATGTAGCATGATTATGAATCGGGGATTTTTGTTGAGGAAGCCATGTCACCATTTGTATAGTAATAGGATAGTCAGGCTCTTCATAAAGAGTATTTACCGACCATCCTAATTGATTATGGGCGGGGGTATAAGCAAATTGTAACCACTCTGATTCTATTAATAAAGTTCTAACTTTAGGAATTAATAATTTAATAATTTCTTCTTGATTAACTTCTGTCTTAATAACATCTTCTAAATCAGTCAAAAAACGATATAAACGATAAGGTTTAATCACTGAAACAAAATCATCATATTTATAATCAATGAGCATTCCTTGACTATTAACTAAATAGTCATTATTTTGATAAATTGTGGTGTTTTTCATATAAAAAAGATAAAGTAAAAAGTAAGAGATTTGAATCTCTTACTAAATTTAGTTATAATTTACAGCACTTTCAATAAAATTATTAATTAACAATAAGTGGATAGTCAGGAGTAGGATTTAATGGACAACTAATCCAATATTTACCTTTCTTTAAATCAGCGATATATTCAATAGTTTTTCCAGTCGTTAAACCTCCCCCCGATACTCTTGGTAAAACTGCTTGACTCAACCCTTGCCCTCTGAGATAAAATCCTAATTCATAGGGAACATTTTGATTGGTAACTTTGAAAACATATTTACCAGCTTTAAGATTTATTGGTTTGAAACCTTTTTCTCTGACAGCAAGAGAATCTTGATTGATTTGACGGCAATCAACCGCTTTTTGTGGTTGATAACCATAATTTTTAGCTTCTGTTTCAATGAATTGACAACCGGTTTGCGTTAAATTTATCACTGATTGGGCTTGTGCTGGTGATAAAAAATTGAAAAAAGAAAATATATTATTGATGCTTACAAAAATAATAGAAATTGCAAATAAGATTATAAGTTTTTTATTCATTATTACCGTCCTCAGTTATTTTGTTTTTGTCTAATCCTTAGTGTAAAAAATTTTTCTTAAATTAGAGTTAATTAAGATGATAACTCTCTCATAAAGAAGTTATTTTTAACATAGTCAACTGATATAAAAATAAAAATTATCTTCAGGATACTTATTTATATCTATTATGATTTTTTAATGTTCTTCTCAGTCTAATCACTCACACTAAAAGTTGATGGAGTTTTTTATTAGGTTATTGATTATGAATAGAGTTAAATATTTTGCCTTTCTATCTGCGGTTTCAATTATTACCACTGGTTTAATACCTTTTTCTTCTGTAACTGTAAAGGCTGAAGAAGTTATGGGAGTGACTCAAGGAGTTGAATTAACTGAAAAAAATCCCTGCGCCAGTCAAAACCCTTGTGCCAGTCAAAATCCCTGTGCCAGTCAAAACCCTTGCGCTGGTAAAAATCCCTGTGCTGGTAAAAACCCTTGCGCTGGTAAAAATCCCTGTGCTGGTAAAAATCCCTGTGCTGGTAAAAACCCTTGCGCTGGTAAAAATCCCTGTGCTGGTAAAAATCCCTGTGCTAGTCAAAACCCTTGCGCCAGTCAAAATCTTTAGCAATTCTTCCTCAAGATAATCTATTTAGTGTAAATCAAATCTGAGACGCTGATTTTTTTCTAGAAAATTAGACTTGTTGTGAAATAATGCCTTAAAATGCTTAAAAATATTGCTATGTAATAGTTACAGCGATTTTAAACTTTAGAGTGCTAAAACCTATACTCAGTAAAGTTTTTAGGTGTTTTTTTCTTTATTCCGCAACAACTCTATGGACATCTTATCAAATGTCCCCATTTTGAGATTGATCATATAGAATTAAGAGTTAATCGTGATTTTTCCCTTCATATTCCCATAACGAAACTATTATGGTTAACTTTTTCATTAAACGTCCCGTATTTTCCACGGTATGTGGGCTGATTATTTTACTGATAGGTAGCATCAGTTTAGTCAACTTACCAGTGGCACAATTTCCCGAAATTAGCCCCATACAAGTACAAATTAACGCTAATTATAATGGTGCTAGTGCTGAAGTTATCGAAAATGCCGTTACCAATGTCTTAGAACGACAAATTAATGGTACACCCGGTTTAAGGTATCTTAGTTCTAGTAGTAGTAACAGTGGCACAAGTAATATTACCGCTACTTTTGAAGCTGGTACAAATCAAGATTTAGCAGCCGTTGACGTGCAAAATAGGGTAGCTAGGGCTTTACCGCAATTACCTGAAGATGTGCAGAGAAACGGAGTTACGGTGACTAAACAATCCAATAATATCTTGATGGGTATTGGTTTATATAGCGATAATGATCAATACGATAACTTGTTTTTAAGTAATTATGCCGAGCGTTTCCTTGTCGATCCTCTCAGGCGTATCGATGGCGTGGCAGATGTGAGAATTTTTGGAGAGCGCCGTTACGCCATGCGGTTATGGATCGATCCTAATAAATTAGCTAGTCGAGGTTTAACCACCGCTGATGTGACTAATGCCATTAGGGCGCAAAATATCCAAATTGGGGCAGGTAAAATTGGGGCTGAACCAGCGCCCTCCGGACAAGAGTTTCAGCTTGATGTGAGGGCAGTTAGTCAGTTTACCACCCCAGAAGAATTTGAAAATTTACTGCTCAAAACCGATGCCAATGGCTTTCTAGTTAGGTTTAAAGATATTGGTAGGGTGGAACTAGGAGCGCAGGATTATAGCTCCTTTTTGCGCTATCGCCAACGGGATGCAGTAGGCTTGGGAATCTATCAGCTAACTGGTTCTAATGCCTTAGAAGTGGCTGAAAACGTCAAAAATGAGATCAAACGCCTTGAGGCAAACTTCCCCCCAGAAATGCGTTATGAGGTGGCATTTGATACTACTTTATATGTAGAAGAATCTTTGCGCGGAGTGATAAAAACCCTCTTTTTAGCGGTAGGTTTAGTTATTTTGGTAATTTTAGTATTTTTACAGAACTGGCGTACTACTTTAATTCCCACTTTAACCATTCCTCTGGCATTAATTGGTACTTTTGCTTTTATTAATCTGTTTAATTTTTCCATCAACAGCTTAACCTTGTTTGGTTTAACCCTTGCCACAGGGGTGGTGGTGGATGATGCTATTGTGGTGGTGGAGCAAATTAGTCGTTATATCCACGAAAAGGGAATGTCACCGTTACAGGCTTCTCAGGTGGCAATGAAGGAGTTAAGTGGGGCAGTAATTGCTACTTCTTTGGTGTTGATGGCGGTATTTGTGCCTGTTGCTTTTTTCCCCGGCACTACGGGCGCTTTATATCGTCAATTTGCTTTAACCATCGCTTTTTCCATCGTTTTCTCTACTTTTCTTGCTCTAACTCTCACTCCTTCTCTCTGTGCGTTATTGTTAACCCCTAATGATGATTTACCGCCTTGGTTACAAAAACCTTGCGATATTTTTAACGCTGGTTTGGCTAGGGTACAGAGGTCTTATGATGGTAGTCTGCGCGCTTTATCGAGGGCGAGGGGCGCTGTGGTAGGTGTTTTCATCTTATTACTCGCTTCTACGGCATGGTTATATTTGAATGTACCTCAAGCCTTTTTACCAGAAGAAGACCAAGGTTATTTTATCACTATTGTTCAAGCGCCTCAAGGGGTATCCTTGCAATATACTAGCGAGGTGATGAAAAAAGTTGAGGCGGCTATTTTAGAAGAGCCTGAAGTGAAGGGAACTTTTGCCGTGGGGGGTTTCGCTTTTGGTGGTAATAGTGCCAACTCAGGGGTTATTTTTAGCCCTTTGATTCCTTGGGCAGAGCGCCCTTCACCGAATCAATCAGCCCCAGCGATAATTGGTAGAATGTGGGGTAAGTTTGCCATGATTCCTGAAGCTCAAATTATTCCCATTAATCCCCCAACTATTCGAGGTTTAGGCAGTTTTGGCGGTTTTACTTTCCAATTACAAGATACCCGTAGCGGTGGTGATTTAGATAGTTTAGTGGGTACATTAGGGGAATTATTAGGTGCCGCTAACCAAAACCCGAATTTATCACGAGTTTTCAGCACTTTTAGTGCCAATACTCCTGAATTGGTAGTGGAGGTAGATCGGCAAAAGGCACAGGCGCTAGGGGTAAATATCCAAAATGTATTTAGTACCTTACAAACGGCGCTGGGTTCGAGTTATGTTAATGATTTTACCTTGCAACAGCGCACCTATCGAGTGTATTTACAAGCTGATAACCAGTTTAGATCAGCGCCCGATGATCTCGGCTCGTTTTTTGTGCGCTCTGATAACGGAGTGATGATTCCTTTATCAAATCTGGTTACGGTGGAGCGAGGGGTAACGGCTCAAGTTATCAATCACTATAACTTATTTAGGTCTATTGAGGTAAGCGGTTCAGCGCCCCCCGGACAAGGTTCAGGGGAAGCCCTCCAAGCGATGCAGGGTGTTGCCCAACAAGTTTTACCGCCCGGATTTACCTATGAATGGTCGGGAACTTCCTTAGAGGAAATCGTTTCGGGAGGTCAAGCGCCCATCATCTTCGGTTTAGGTTTACTATTTGTATTTTTGGTACTTTCGGCGTTATATGAGAATTATGTCGATCCTCTGATTATTCTTTTGGCAGTGCCTTTGGCAATTTTGGGGGCGCTGATGGCTCAATCCCTGCGAGGTTTTAGTAATGATATTTATTGTCAAATCGGTTTGGTAATGCTGATCGGTTTAGCTAGTAAAAACTCTATTTTAATCGTGGAATTTGCCAACCAATTACGGGGGGAAGGTTTACCCATCGTCAAAGCAGCGCTGGAAGCATCTAAAGACAGATTAAGACCAATTTTGATGACTGGTTTTTCTACCCTTCTCGGTATTTTTCCTTTGATGATTGCTACGGGGGCGGGCGCTACAAGCCGTCAATCCCTTGGTACAGCAGTATTTGGCGGAATGTTGATCGCTACTTTCCTCAGTTTATTTGTTGTACCTATTCTTTATATCGTCATCAAAATTGTTACGGAAAAAGTATTTTCTGGTAACAAAAATGCTACCAGAGAAATCGTTTAAATTTTGTCGTGAGATGATTAAATTATGCTATCTTAAAAATGTCAAAAGAGGACTCCCGTTGAATTTGACAACAAAAAAAAGACACTTCAAATCAACGGGAGACGGGGCTTATAAAGGGGCG